>CAZLZH010000063.1:0-12608 GCA_964563955.1 uncultured Bacteroides sp.
AAACGGTTTTCAAGACCGCCTCGTTATGACCACTTCGATACCTCTCCATATCACAAGTTGCTAAAAATTTTCAATTAAAAATCGCTGTTTCTTTCAGCGACTTTGTTATCTTATCAAAAACGACTATCATTGTCAACAGATTTTTTGATTTTTTTCAAAAGATTTTCGGGCGAAAATCTCAGCAATTTCAAGGTCTTCCGGAGTTGTAATTTTGATGTTTTCATATGTCCCTTCCAACACTTTACAACGCACCCCACTATATTGTTCCACAAGCATTGTATCATCCGTTATTTTGTGGATTTCATTTCCATTTTCAATCTCTGCGAACATTTTTTCATATGCATGCAGCAAAATGGACAGGCAAAATGTCTGTGGTGTCTGGATTTGATAGAGATAAGAACGTTCCGGTGTCTCTACCCCATATCCTTCATCATCCACAACCTTGATTGTATCCTTTGCCGCCACGCCGACCGTACACGCTCCACATTTCTTTGCGCTCAAAATGGATTGTGTAATCATATCCTCCGTCACAAACGGACGCGCTCCGTCATGAATCAGCACAATTGTATCATCCTCTGTTTGCCCATCTCGTTTTTCGAGTTCTTCCTTCACACATTGTAACCCATTATATACCGAATTATACCGTTCCTTACCACCTGTACAAATATATGTCACCTTGGAAAACCCATAGTGATCCACAATTTCATTCTTACAATATGAAATAAACTCATCCTTCGTCACCAGAACAATTGTATCAACGCCTGCATGATTTTGAAATGTGCGCAGCGCATAGTAAAGCACTTCGTGCTCTCCAAGCTTCATAAATTGTTTTGCCGTATCCGACTGCATGCGGCTTCCGATTCCTGCTGCCAAAACAATCGCTGTTACCATACTATTTTCCTCCGACATATTGGAACATCCGCTCATACAGAATTTACTTTCAAAAAGCGAGCAGACATTACATACCAAATGCACTTATCACATGCGTCAATTTACATTCTCCGTTTTGCAATCTCCCACACCACGCTACGGGCGTTCCCCGAATTTCAGATTCGGCACAGCATTCAAATCCAGCCCATCCCGGATTCCTGCCATGTAATTATAATATCCCGCCACGCCAATCATGGCCGCATTATCTGTACAGAAAATACCGGATGGATGATAAAATTTCAATCCCTGCTTTTGTGCCATATCCTGCATATATGCCCGGAGTGATGAATTAGACGCCACACCACCCGCAAGCGCCAGACTTTCACAGCCGTATGCCTTTGCCGCACGAACGGAATTGTCTGTCAGAACCTCCACTACCGCCTGCTGAAAGGATGCCGCTACATCTGCACGATTAATCTCCTGATGCTTCATCTCACATCCATTTAAGTAATTGAGAACAGCCGACTTTAAACCGCTGAACGAAAAATCATACGGAGCATCCTCCATAAATGCTCTTGGAAAATGAATCGCCTCACAATTTCCTTCTTTCGCCAGTTTATCAATCTTAGGGCCTCCCGGATAACCGAGTCCAATTGCACGCGCAACCTTATCAAATGCCTCTCCGGCCGCATCGTCCCTTGTCCGTCCTACAATCTCAAATGTGTTATAGTCCTTCACATACACAAGATGTGAATGCCCGCCCGACGCGACCATACACATAAACGGAGGTTTTAAATCCGGATTTTCAATATAGTTTGCTGCGATATGACCTTCAATGTGATTCACACCGACAAGCGGCTTCTTCTTTGCATAGGCAAGCGCCTTTGCTGCACTCACGCCAACCAGAAGTGCTCCGACAAGACCCGGTCCATAGGTCACAGCTACCGCATCAATATCATCCCATGCAGTCCCTGCCTCCTGTAACGCTGCGCGAATTACCTGATTTACTTTCTCCACATGTTTTCTCGACGCAATCTCCGGAACAACGCCGCCATATAACTTGTGCAGCTCAATTTGCGAATATATGATATTGGATTTTACTTTTCTGCCGTCCACAACAACTGCGGCTGCCGTTTCGTCGCAGGAAGACTCAATTGCTAAAATTGTTACACTCATAACATTCCTCTTATCAATTCATTTCTCTTTTACTTCTTATTCTGTCGTCTGGGAATCGATTGTCGACATCGGTGACTCTCCCCAGCCATAAATCTTCCAGCAATCATCTTCTTTCACCATAAGATACTGCCGGTAAATATAGCCTACTTTATCTGGTGTGCTTATCCGAATCCGAACCTCCAAAGATGCCATTTCCTTCCCATCTCTTGTAAATGTTTCAACCTGGCTTGCCACAGGCAGTTCACACAGCTTATAGACATAACCGGCTTCATTTACTTCCGCAATATCCTGCTTTAACTTCGTCAGGCTTTCCGCCTCCGGATTTTGTACAAGAAGATCATGGCAATACAGATGTCGTACTTTTTTATTGAGTGCCTCAAGCTCATCGTCCGAGAGCGATTGACCATAAAACAATTTAAAATAACGATTATGCAGCTTCGCCAAATCCCGCGGTGTATTCGGATAATTCTCTCCCATATCATAATCGATGAGGTTCTCGATTTCCGTCTTTTGCGCATCACTTCTCTGCGCAGCAGTCTTGTTGCTCAGATGATTAAAATACGCCAAAATGAGAACCACAAAAAAGACTGCAATAATAATGCTTTTTGCTGCAATATTTTTTTTCATAGACACCCCTCTATTCCTTCTCAAACTGCAATGTTTTTTCCGTGCGGTCCTTTGCTATATATGCATTTTTAAAAATCTGCCGCACCTTGTCCTCAAAATCCTTCGGACGTGTAGTCGCCGGACTGTAATGTGTAAGCCAAAGCTCTTTTACCTCCGCACACTTCGCAAGCTCTGCTGCCTCCCGCATCGTCATATGCTTATGCTCCTGCGCCTTATCATCCTTATCGTCCTCGCCGTACATACCCTCACAAATAAACAAATCCGCCTGTCTGGCATGCTCAACGATTGCATCCACAGGTCTTGTGTCTGTACAATATGTCACCTTCAAGCCCTTTCGTTCTTCTCCCATTACCATATCGGAGGTATAAGTTTTTCCCTCATATTCCACGGAATTTCCCTTTTGCAAAAGATTCCAATACTGTACCGGAAGTCCAAGCTCCCGCGCGCGCGCAACATCAAATTTTCCGGAACGGTCAAGCTCAATATTATAGCCATAGCAGGTAACCCGGTGATTCACACGAAAGGCATGTATACGAAGACCGCATATGTTGATAATCTGTGTCTGTTCCGTAAGCTCCACAAAACGAATCTCAAACGGAAGCTCCGGTGCAATCACTCGTAGCGAATTTACAACTCGTTCCAATCCCTTCGGGCCAATCATCGTAAGCGGTTCCGTCCGTTCCGCATTTCCCATTGTCAAAAGCATTCCCGGCAGCCCACTGATATGATCTGCATGGAAATGTGTAATACATATGACATCAATCGGTTTAAAGCTCCATCCCTGTAATCTTATTTGATTTTGCGTACCCTCCCCACAATCGATTAACAGACTGCTGCCGTTATACCGAACCATGAGCGAGGTGAGTGCTCTATATGGAAGCGGCAGCATGCCGCCGGTTCCGAGCAGACATAATTCCAACATAACTTGTCTCCATTCCAAGCGATTTAAAGCGCATAATATTATAAATTCAGTTCGTATATATCCGCATCCTCCGGCGGATTTTTATAATAATTTTTACGAGTTGAGAACATCCTGTAACCATTTTTCTCATACAAATGCTTTGCCGCAGCGTTTCCATGCCGGACCTCCAGCAGTCCGCGCGTACAATTTTTTTTTGCAAATGAAAGGTATGAAACTGTCAGCATTTGCCCGATTCCTGCATTTTGATTTTCCTTATTTACGGCAATGCGAAGAAGCTCCGTTTCATCTGCCACAACATTTGCGATAAGATAACCGCATGGCATTCCCTGCACTACGGCAACCCACAAATGATTCCATGCCTGCTGCAAGGATGACGCAAGCATTTCCTTTGTCCATGCATCCGAAAATGTAGTTCGTTCTATATCCGCCAGTGCTTCAAGTAATTGCTCCTGTCCCTGTATCAATTCATCATTATAATACGCAATTGTAATCATGACCTCTGACCTTCTGATGCGAGCTTTTCTTCCCGCTCCCGTTCTGCCTGCGACTTTCGCAAATACACAGGCACATGTGCATCTGCGCTTTCAAAGATTCCCTTTTTGAAACAAACCTCTCCAAGCCCCGCTATCGAAGCAGCGCGCTGACGATTCATATGTGCCGGCGCAAACAAATACGGTACCTGCATCTCCTCTATGATTACAGACTGATAAACCGGCACGCCGTCACCAAGAAAGATTACATCCCTTTTCAGCAAATTTAATCGGGCAATCAGGTCATGAATATCCATCGCTTCCTGTTCCTGTTCAACAAGCATCTCGCCGGCATCAAACGCATAAATACCCGTGTACACCTGACTTCTTCTCGCATCCATAATCGGACAGACCAGCCGGTCAGTTCCCCACACATTATAGGCAAGGCCTTGGCAGGTCGGAATCGGAACAATCGGCTTTTCCAAAGCAAGTCCAAGCCCCTTCACCGTTGCAGAACCAATGCGAAGTCCCGTAAAGGAACCCGGTCCCGCTGCGACTGCAATCGCATCAATCGTTTCCAGATCAAGCTCCGTCATCCTTACAATCTCATCCAACATCGGAAGCAGCGTCTGCGAATGTGTCTTTTTATAATTTACCATATATTCAGCAACAAGCACAGCATCTTCCACAAGCGCAACGCTTGCAACCATGCCTGAGCTGTCAATTCCTAATATCCTCATATCTCATATCCATTTCTATATCTCGCAAATCGTAACGAGACGAAAATCAAAGCCTTTTGTTGTATCCTTTTCAATCGTTATCCTTTTATAATGCGGTGGCAGAATATCCCGTATCAATTCTGCCCATTCAATCAGGCACACACCGTCACCGTCTATCAGCTCGTAATATCCGATCTCATCCATCTCGTCATCACTGCCGATGCGGTACACATCGAAATGATAAAACGGAATCCGTCCCTCATGATACTCCTTTAAAATCGTAAATGTCGGGCTGCTGATTGGTTCCTTGACACCGAGACCTTCTCCAAAGCCCTGCGAAAGCACCGTCTTTCCACAACCGAGATCTCCATACAGGCAATACACCTCTCCCGGCTTTGCCTGTTTTGCAAGCTCTCTTCCAATGGCAAATGTATCCTCTGCACAAAAGCTTTCTTTTTTATATTCCTTTTCCACTTTGATACCTCATTAAACTTCTGCTTACCCGCGGTTTATAGTTTGCCGTAAAATTGACAACCGAGGCAAGAATCTTCGCCTTATCGTCACCAAGCTCTGAAAGCGGAATCACAAACGCATGAAATCGGTTTGTATAGATGGCAAACATCTGCTTTGTGAGAAGCAGCCGGTAAATTCCTTTCCATTCCAAATCCATATGCTGTTCACCCTGTGTCACACCGATACCGTCATCACTGAATGTATATTCAAGCGGTTTCTTATAAGAAGGACTAAGCTTCATCTGCCGAAATGTTTTAAACGCAAGTGCCGCCGGATTTATCACAGTAAACATCAGCGCCACCAATATGAAAACCACCTTCTGTCTTGATGACAGGACATTCCACTCCAGCGCAAGTATCACAATTGCACCTACGCTCAAAATAATTCCTAAAATACCGCTCATATTTCGGTAGTTTGTATTAATTACATAGCTATACAATGCAGGAAATGTCATATTTACACTTTTCGTCTTTGCTGCTGTCATTGTTTTTCCTCTCTACAACTCAAATTCGATCTTCTTATGTTTATTTTCATATTCGGTATATTTCACACCCGCCATATCAAACATACGCTTGGACGCCATCGTGCTATCCGAATTTGCATACTTGTCCGACATATAAATGACCTCGCGTATACCTGCCTGTATAATCGCTTTTGCACACTCATTACACGGGAATAATGTCACATAACACCTCGAACCGCGCAAGGTTCCGCCGCCGCGATAATTTAAAATCGCATTCAGCTCCGCATGACACACAAAAAAATACTTGCTCGCCATGCCCTCTCCTTCCCGGTCCCACGGCATCTCATCATCATTACAGCCGGACGGCATACCATTATATCCAACCGTCAAAATACGATTGTCATCATCTACGATACATGCTCCAACCTGCGTATTCGGATCCTTACTGCGATTTGCAGACATAATCGCAATACCCATAAAATACTGATCCCATGTAATATAATCACTTCGTTTCATACATGTCATCTCCTACCATTTAAACAACCCCGTGCATAAAAAAACAGTTGCATCATCTACAAACAATGCAACTGTATTTTAGCACATTCCAAACATCAAGTCATTATTTATTTTTAGGATGCGATTTATCTCTCACCTAATTCAAACTTATCGTGTACGGCTGCCATTGCACGGTCCATGTTCTTTTCATCAATCAGAACCGTTACACGAATCTCAGATGTGGAAATCATACGGATATTGATATTCTCATCATAAAGCGCCTCAAACATCTTCGCTGCAACACCTGCATTTGTCTGCATGCCCGCACCGACGATGGATACCTTTGCCACATTCTTATCCGCATCAATGCTCTCATATTCCTGGAAATGACGCTCGATAATCTCAACCGCCTCATCTGCATTGTCTACAGAGGTTGTAAAGCTGATATCCTTTGTGCCACCGCGTCCGACAGACTGAAGAATCATATCTACATTTATATTATGTCTTGCAAGGTGATTGAACATTCTAAATGCCACACCCGGCTCATCCTTTAACCCAACTACTGCAATTCTCGCTGTGTCAGCATCTCCTGCCACACCACTTACAAGCATCTTTTCCATCTTTGCACCCTCCTTGACTACTGTTCCTTCTGAAGTATTTAGACTTGAACGCACAACTAATCGTACACCGAATTTCTTTGCAAGCTCAACCGAACGGTTATGCAGAACCCCTGCGCCGAGTGTTGCAAGCTCCAGCATTTCATCATATGTCACTGCATCCAATTTTCTTGCGTTCTTAACTATCCGCGGATCGGCTGTATAAACGCCATCCACATCTGTATAGATCTCACATGCATCTGCCTGCAATGCAGCAGCAAGTGCAACAGCCGTTGTGTCTGAGCCTCCACGGCCAAGCGTCGTATAATCATCATATTTATTGATTCCCTGAAAGCCTGTGATAATCACAATCTTGCGCTGTTCGAGCTCATGACGGATACGCTCGCTGTCGATTCTCTTCAAACGTGCATTTCCGTATACGGAGGTAGAATGCATAGCCACCTGAAATGCGTTCAGAGAAATGGCAGGTACTCCAAGCTTATTCATTGCCATTGCCATAAGTGCAACCGACATCTGCTCGCCGATTGTAAACAGCATATCCATCTCACGCTTTGGCGGATTCTCATTGATATCCTTTGCCATGTCAATGAGCTCATCCGTATATTTTCCCATCGCCGAGAGAACTACAACAACGTCATTTCCCTTCTGATAATCCTCAATGCAACGTTTTGCAACATTAAAAATACGTTCCTTATTGGCAACCGATGTGCCGCCAAACTTTTTTACTATCAGCATGATCTTATCCTTTCTTCTTGGAACTTTATATAATCGAATCGCATTTGCGATCCGTTTTTTACTTTCTTAATTTAAAATACGGTGCGAATCCGCATAATGAGACTCATATTTTTTATTTTTTCCTCAAATGCGCCTTCCGTAATCTTATCTGTCAGGAATGCATACTCGCCGGTAATGCCGTCTGCCTTTACATACTCCACATCGCCGAAGGCATTCTTTATCTCATCCTTTGTCGTCGTATCATTCACACGGACAAAAAATCTGCACGCAAAATTCTTCCGGTCACCGAGTACAACCTTTTTCTTATCCCAGATTGTCATAATGTTTGTACCCTGATGCTTGACCGCATCCACGACATCCGCAACAACCGCGCTTGCCGTCGGAAGCTTGCCTGCTCCTTTTCCGTAAAACATCGTATCGCCAAGCATATTGCCGTTTACAAAGATACCGTTAAAGACGCCATTGACATTACCGAGCGGATGATTGCCATCGACCATAAACGGAGCAACCATGGAATAAATCTTGTCACCCTCCCATTTACTCGTTCCGAATAACTTGACGGAAGCATGAAGTGCCTTTGCATACTGTATGTCCGCCTCGGTTATTTTTGTAATTCCCTCTGTGTAGATATCCTCGTAATCAACCTGTTTTCCACACGCAAGCGATGTCAAAATTGCAATCTTACGGCAGGCATCATAGCCCTCGACATCCGCCTCCGGATTCCGTTCTGCATAGCCCTTTTCCTGCGCCTGCTTTAACACGACATCAAAAGCAAGCCCTTCGTCTGCCATCTTTGTTAAAATATAATTTGTTGTTCCGTTTAAGATTCCCGTAATCTCGGTAATCTCATCTGCGGTCAACGATTGATTGAGCGGGCGAATAATCGGAATACCTCCGCCTACGCTCGCCTCGAACAGAAAATTCACGTTGTGTGCCTTCGCAATCTCGAGAAGCTCTGCACCACAGGCTGCAACAAGCTCCTTATTGGATGTGCAGACACTCTTTCCCGCACAAAGAGCCTGTTTTGTAAAATCATAAGCCGGCTTAATGCCACCCATAACCTCCACGATGATTTTTACTTCCGGATCCTCCAGAATCACATTGTAGTCATGCACAAGAATCTTTTCCACAGGATCACCCGGAAAATCACGCAAATCAAGAACATATTTTATATTGACTTCCTGTCCTGCACGTTTGTTGATGCTCGTATGATTCTTCCCTATAACCTCAACGACTCCGGAACCGACCGTACCGTAACCAAGCACTGCAATATTTATCATTTTCCATTCATCTCCTTTTCTAAAGCATCTGATACATGTCCGAAGTCCAACTCCGACATCAAATTATCAACCGAAATGCTGATAACAATTTCTTCCTTGTTCGATTCCGGCAGGCAAACCTTTATAACATCTTCCAAATAGCCGGTTTCATCTGTATGTACTACCATCGGAACATCCCTTACTTCATCATCCGGTACGGGAACAATTCCAAGTACGGAATCTACCTCAATTGCCAGCTTCATATCATGTGTCTCGGATATCAGAAGCTGCATCTCCTCTGTCGTGTCTTCCATGCCGAATAATTGCTTCAAGCTGAATACCGGAATCACGGAATCACGCAGATGAATAATTCCCTTGATGCACGCAGCGCCCAATGGAACCGGCACAGTCTGATACACATATTCAATGCCGTTAATTCGTGTCAGCTTCGTGCTGTACTTCTGATCATTTAATCCAAATACTATATATTTTGTCTCTGCCATGCATCCTGTCCTCCCTAATCCTCTTCCTTCGTGTTTATCCATTTTAAATATGCACTGATAAATCCGTCAATCTCTCCATCGAGTACCGACTGTGCATTACTGCATTCATAAGCGGTTCTGGCATCCTTCACCATCGTATATGGCTGCAGGACGTAATTTCGAATCTGGCTTCCCCATCCATTATCCGTTACTTCTCCTCGAATGCCTGCCAGCTTTGCTTTATTTTCTTCCTCTTTCAGCATGAACAGCTTTGCAGAAAGCATCTTCATAGCCTTGTCCTTGTTGCTGTGCTGCGAGCGTTCATTCTGACATTGTACCACAATTCCGGTAGGGATATGTGTAATTCGGACAGCGGAACTTGTCTTATTGATATGCTGTCCGCCCGCTCCGCTGGAGCGGTATGTGTCAACCCGAAGCTCCTCCGGATTAATTTCTACGGATATGCTGTCATCCAATTCCGGCATGACATCCACTGCGGCAAAGCTCGTCTGCCGTTTTCCCGCCGCATTGAACGGTGAAATTCTCACGAGCCGATGTACACCCTTTTCCGACTTCATATAGCCATATGCATGCAGACCGTTCATCTGAAATGTAACGGATTTGATGCCCGCCTCCTCACCGTCCAGATAATCAAGCACCTCTATGGAAAATCCCTTCTTATCCGCGAAACGGGTATACATTCGATAAAGCATCTGCACCCAATCGCACGCCTCCGTACCGCCGGCACCGGCATGAATGGTAATAATCGCATTGTTTGCATCATATTCCTCTGAAAGTAATGTGTCAATTCGAAATGCTTCGAATTTGTCCTGAAATTCCGTAAGTCCCGTTCGGATTTCCTCCACAAGGCTTTCGTCTGCTTCTTCTTCCGCCAGTTCAATCAAGGTCTCTATATCTTCGTATTGTGTCTTAAGATATTCAAACTCCTCAATCGTGTCCTTCAGATTTTTCAATTCCTTCATGACCTTCTGGCTTTCTTCTACATCATCCCAGAAGCCCGGCTGTTCCAATCTTGGTTCTAATTGTTTAATCCGAAGTTCTTTTCCTGCGATGTCAAAGTGAATCCCTCACTTCCGCAAGTGGAGTTTTGTATTCATTTAATGTAAATCGAAATTGTTCTAACTCTATCACTTGTTTCACCGCCTTTCATTACTTTCCGCAACACATCTTGTATTTCTTGCCGCTTCCGCATGGGCACGGGTCGTTTCGTCCGATTTTTGCGCCCTCTCGTCTGATCGGGCCCTTCTTTACGGAGTCATCCTTATTTGTTCCTGTTACCTTTGCCACTTCCTCACGTTCTACCTTCTGCTCAATCTTGACATGCAGAAGCATACGAACCGTATCCTCGCGGATTGCAGCTGTCATCTCATTAAACATATCATATCCGGCAAATTTGTATTCCACAACCGGATCCTTACTTCCGTATGCCTGAAGTGTAATTCCCTGTCGAAGCTGTGTCATATCATCCAGATGTGCCATCCACTTCTTATCAATTACCTTGAGCAGCACAACACGCTCGATCTCACGGAAATGCTCCGGCTCCGGAAATTCTGCTTCCTTCGCCTCGTAAACCTTCGCCGCTTCCTCTTTGATTCTCTGCTTAAACGCCTCAAGCTTTCCGGATTTCTTTTCTTCCTCCGTCAGTTCAATCGGTGCCAGCGGAATAATCGGAAGCAAAAGCCGGTTCAGCTCGACAATCTCCCATTCCGATGCAGGCAGATCCGGCGAACATGTCTTATCAACATAAGTTTCTGCCGTTTCCTGTACAAATTTGAACACAACCTCCCGCATGTTTTCTCCGTCAAGCACGCGGCGGCGTTCTGCGTAAATGACTTCACGCTGATCGTTATTGACCTGATCGTACTCAAGAAGATTTTTACGGATTGCAAAGTTGTTGCTCTCAATCTTCATCTGCGCCTTTTCCACGAAACGGGTAATCGACTTATGCTGAATCTCCTCGCCTTCCGGAATTTTCAGCGCATCATAAACAGCCTTTACCTTTTCGGAACCAAACAGACGCATCAAATCATCATCCAAAGAAAGATAAAATTTGGATTCACCCGGATCACCCTGACGTCCGGAACGTCCACGAAGCTGATTGTCGATTCGTCTGGACTCGTGACGCTCTGTACCGATGATTTTCAAACCACCAAGCTCTGCCACACCTTCACCAAGCTTAATATCCGTACCACGACCTGCCATGTTTGTGGCAATCGTAACAGCGCCCCGCTGTCCGGCATCCGCAATAATTTCCGCCTCAAGCTCATGGAATTTTGCATTCAACACCTTATGCTGTATTCCACGTTTCGACAGCATCCGGCTCAGCTCCTCAGATGCATCGATCGTAATCGTACCAACCAATACCGGCTGTCCTTTTTCATGCGCCTCTACAACCGCATCGACGATTGCATTCAGCTTTTCACGCTTCGTCTTAAATATAGAATCCTGATGGTCGATTCTTTGAATCGGAAGATTGGTTGGAACCTCAACAACATCCATACCGTAAATCTCCCGAAACTCATTTTCCTCTGTCAAAGCCGTACCGGTCATACCTGCTTTCTTCTTATATTTATTGAAGAAATTCTGGAATGTAATCGTTGCGAGTGTCCGGCTTTCCCGTTTTACCTTTACATTTTCCTTTGCCTCAATCGCCTGATGCAGACCGTCTGAGAAACGACGTCCCGGCATGATACGTCCGGTAAATTCATCGACGATCAAAACCTCATCGTCCTTCACGACATAATCCTTATCCTTGAACATGAGCGCATGCGCACGAAGAGCCATAATCATATTGTGCTGAATATCGATATTGTCCGCATCTGAAAAGTTATCGATATGGAAGAACTGCTCAACCTCCTTGACACCCTGTGCCGTCAGTACGACCTGCTTATCCTTCTCATCAACAAGGTAGTCTCCGTCTTCCTCAATCTCCGTTCCCATAATGGCATCCAATTTACTGATTTCCATAGATGCGGTACCACGCTTCATGCGGCGTGCCAGATAATCGCACATCTTATACAAATCCGTCGATTTACCGCTCTGTCCGGAAATGATAAGCGGAGTTCTCGCCTCATCAATCAATACGGAGTCGACCTCATCCACGATTGCATAGTGCAAATCTCTTTGTACAAGCTGCTCCTTGTAAATAACCATGTTGTCACGCAGATAATCAAATCCAAGTTCATTATTTGTAACATACGTAATATCACAATTATAAGCTGCCCTGCGGGCATCATTTT
>CAZLZH010000064.1:0-12510 GCA_964563955.1 uncultured Bacteroides sp.
CCTTGAAGAGTTTCAAGGATGAGGTGAAGGAAGTAAAAGCCGGATTCGAGTGCGGTCTTGTTATGGAAGTATTCAATGACATAAAAGAAGAAGATCAGATTGAAGCTTATATTATGGTTGAGGTACCAAGATAAATGAAAAAGACAAGTCATAAATCACAGCGGATCAACGGAGAGGTTCAAAAAGAGCTGTCCCGGATTATCCGCATGGAATTGAAGGATCCGCGCATCAATCCGATGACATCGGTAACGGATGTCACGGTGACACAGGATTTGAAATATTGTAAAGCGTATATCAGCGTGCTTGGCAATGCAGAGGAAGCAAAAGAGACCCTAAAGGGGTTGGAGCAGGCAAGCGGATATATCCGCAGGGAGCTTGCGAGAACGATTAATCTTCGCAACACACCGGAGCTTTCTTTTGTTTTGGATACATCCATTGAGTATGGAAATTATATGTCCAAACGAATTGATGAAGTGATAAAAGAGGATATGAGCAAACAGCATGATGAATGATTTTTTGGAACTAATTGAACATGCGCACACGATTGGCATATTCGGGCATCTGCGTCCGGATGGCGATTGTGTCGGCTCCTGCCTGGGACTGTATAATTATATCCGGGAGAATTATGATGCAGATGTAACGGTTTATCTGGAGAAGATACCGGATAAATTTGACTTTTTAAAGGGTGCGGATGCTATCTGCCATGAGGCGGAGGAAAAGGTGTTGGACCTTGCGATTTCGCTTGATTGCAGCGATCGTGACCGGCATAGCATCTTTTATGATCTGTACGGAAATGCGAAAAAAACCGCATGTCTGGATCATCACAGAAGTAATCAGGGATTTGGGGATTATTTTTACTGTGACCCAGATGCATCTTCCACATGTGAGGTGCTGTATCGTCATTTAAAGGCAGAGAATATCAGTCTTCCGTGTGCAGAATGTATTTATCTTGGCATCGTGCATGATACAGGCGTATTTAAGTATAGTGCCTGTAGGGAAGAAACGATGCAGATTGCCGGAAAGCTGATTTCACAGGGCGTGGATGCACAGCAGATCATTGATGAGACGTTTTACAAGGTCAGCTACAAGCAGAATCTCTTGACCGGAGAAGCTATGCTGCATGCGAAACTTGCCCTGGTCGGAAAAGTAATCTATACGTATGTAACCAAAGAAATGTTTCGTACATTTTCCTGTGGTAAAGAAGAAACCGAAGGAATTGTAGACCGGATTCGTGTAGTAGATGGGGTAGAGGTAGCTATTTTGGTGTATCAGCTTGAGAAGGAGGATGCCATGAAATTCAGTCTGCGTTCCATCTCAAAGGTGGACGTCAGTAAAATTGCGGTTGCATTTGGCGGCGGCGGTCATATACGTGCAGCCGGATTTGAGGTGACCGGTAATTTTGACGATATAATGGCAAAGATCCTGGAAATGATAGAGGAACAATTGTGATAGACGGAATCATAAATGTGTACAAACCGGCGGGGTTTACATCCTTTGATGTCGTAGCAAAGCTCCGGGGCATTTTAAAACAGAAGAAAATCGGTCATACGGGAACACTCGATCCGATGGCAGAGGGAGTGCTGCTTGTATGTCTCGGAAAAGCGACAAAGCTTGTGGATATGCTCACGGAGGGCGATAAATGCTACCATGCGGTTATGCAGCTCGGTATTGAGACGGATACGGAAGATATTACCGGAGCTGTTACAAGGAGAGATGATGAAGAAATTACTGCCTCTGTTACAGAGAAAGCTGTAAGAGAAGCAATTCTGTCGTTTGTCGGAGAGTATGAACAGATTCCGCCCATGTATTCTGCTATAAAAAAAGATGGAAAAAAGCTGTATGAATATGCAAGAGATGGCATTGAAATTGAGCGTCAGGCGCGCCCTGTCAAAATCCATGCGATTGAAAATATCGTATATGCGAATGATTTATACAGCTTTGATGTAATGTGCTCCAAGGGGACATATATTCGTTCTCTCTGCAGGGATATCGGAAGAAAGCTTTCCTGTTATGCGACACTGACCGCGCTCACAAGACTTTGTGTGCATGGGTTTTCCGTAAAGGATTCACTGCAGCTTGCGGACATTGAAGCGTTTGCAGATGACGGAACCTTGGCAGAGCATATTCTTCCTGTGGATTCCTTGCTCACCATGTATCCGGCGTACGATATAAACGAGCAGGGAAAGAAATATCTGCATAATGGCAATAAATTATCCCCCCGCAGTTTTAACTTGCCGCCATCTGAAAAAAGGATTCGTGTATATGAGGATGGCAGATTCTGTGCATTATATGATTATGTGGATGGAGAACAAATATATAAACCTTTTAAGATGTTTTTATAGATAAGAGGAACCAGCTTTGGAAAAGATTGCTTACAATGATGCGAATTTAACAGACACCGTTGTCGCACTCGGAAAATTCGAGGGCGTGCATAAGGGACATATGCTTTTAATTAATAAGGTTATGCAGCTTGCACGGGAGACCGGAAAACAGGCAGTCATGTTTACAATTGATATGCCGGACAGCAAACGTATTTATACAATAAAGGAGCGGGACAGGCTGTTCGAGGATTTCGGAATCGATATCAATATCACCTGTGATTTTTCAAAGAAATTTGCATCCATGAAGCCGGAAATATTTGTAAGAGATATATTGGTCGGACGCCTGCATCCGGCTTATGTTGTAGTCGGAAAGGATTTTTGCTTTGGGAAAAATCGTACCGGAGATGTTTCAACATTGGAGGAACAAGGGCAAAAATATGGATTTACAGTTGTTTCGTTCGATAAGCTTATGGAGGGCGATACGATTATCAGTTCCTCTGTGATTCGGGAGCTGCTCTTACAGGGGGATGTTTTACAGGCATCAAAGCTTATGGGAAGAAATTACAGCGTGTCCGGAATCGTACAGCATGGAAAACAGCTCGGCGCAACGATTGGATTTCCGACAGTGAATCTGATTCCCGATGCAGATAAGCTTCTCGTGCCGAATGGTGTTTATGAGTCCTGTATATGGATAAACGGCAGAAAATATAAAGGTGTTACAAATGTCGGAGACAACCCGACAGTGGATATGGATCGCAAAATCAAGGTGGAGACACATATACTTTTCTATGATGAGAATCTATATGGAAAGTACTTGAATATTGAGTTTGTCCGCTTTATTCGTAAAGAAATAAAATTTGATAGCATTCAAGCCTTGAAAAATCAAATCAAATCAGATACAATAGAAGTCGCGCACCAGTAGCTCAGTGGATAGAGCAATGGCCTCCGGAGCCATGTGCGGAGGTTCGATTCCTCTCTGGTGCATTTACTTTTTGAAAAACGATACACTTCGTGAAAGGATGCTGTATGAGTAAAAAGACGAAAGAAAAAAAAGGCATAGCAGGATTGCTTCTGTTTTTAGGATGGATGATATTTGTTTTGCTTGCAGTTGTGTTCTACTTTTACTTCTTCTCCGATTTGGATTTATCCATGTTCAAAAAGGATAAGACAGAGCAGAGTACACCACAGGAGGCACAGCCGGATTTCACGTATGAGACGAATGCGAATCTTGATATAAACTCTCTGATTATTGAATACTATGCGGCACTTGCAGTCTGTGATCAGGATAAATTAAAAGCCTGCGTGACAGATGCGGCACAGTTTGATGACATGTCTGTCTATGAGCAGAGAGCAGCGGCAATTAAGGCATATACAAATGTAAATTGTTATACGATGCCCGGATATACGGAGGATGCAACGCTCGTTTATGTAACCAGTAATCTGACGATTGCGAATATCAGCAGTGTACCGCTCAATATAAACAGGTTTTACGTTTTGAAGACAGAGGATGGATATAAGATTGATAATTCTCCTCTCTCAGCCGAGATTGAAGCCTATATTGAGGAGAAAAGCCAGAGTACGGATATCCAAAATCTCTACAAGGCAGTACAGGATAATGTAAATAGCTGTATAGCGAATGATCCGGCGTTTGCGGAATTTTATGAGAAGATAAGTTCCTCACAATAAAATAATAAGGGGCTGTTGCTTATGCGGCAGCCCCGTTCTTTCATATATTACAGAAAATCGTCAATAGAATCATCGTCATCATCGATTGCGCGTATGTCAATGCCTCTCGGCTGAACCGGAGTGGAGAATACGATCTGTGTTTCCGTATTGCCGTACTTTTGAAGCTGACCGATAAAGGTATCAAGCTCCATGGTGCTGGGAAAACAAACCTTAATCAGCATGGAATAAGCCCCCGTGACACAGTTGCATTCGAGCACATTCGGACATGCCTGAATAAATGGATAAAATTCCGGTTTTTGTTTCGGGTCAAGTGCCATATTGATAAATGCTGTAATGTGGTATCCGAGGGAAACCGGTGCAACGCTTGCATGGTAGCCGGATATAATGCCGCTCTTTTCCAACCGTTCAATTCGTGCGGAAACAGCAGGTGATGACAGAAAAACCTTGCTTGCAAGATGCTTGAGAGGATATCTTGCATTTTCTTGTAATAAGTGAAGAATTTTTTTATCGATATTATCCATAATATGCCTCCTAATACTAAAATTTATAAAGTGATTATATATCTGTATGACAAATATTGCAATAAATAATTAATAAAATTAAGAGGAATGTGACAATGAACGAAATTCGACTCAATAAATATTTAAGTGAAGCCGGAGTATGCTCGAGGCGCGAAGCGGACCGTATGATTCAAGAAGGAAAGGTTATGGTGGACGGAACGGTGGCGAGTCTCGGTATGCATGTCGGGGAAAACGCAGTTGTTACCTGTAACGGAAAACTTGTCAAAAGGGGTGTGGAGAAGGTAATTTATGCTTATAATAAGCCTATCGGACAGGTATGCACGTCAAAATCAGCCGACAAGGACAGTATATTTAACTATGTGACATTTCCGCAGGCAGTGAACTATGTCGGACGGCTTGATAAGGATTCGACAGGACTGCTGCTCTTGACGAATGACGGAGAGCTTGCCAATCAGATCCAGAAATCAAGAAATAACCATGAAAAGGAATATCATGTGCGTGTGAACACGGATGTTACAGAGGATTTTATAAAGAAGATGTCCGCAGGCGTACCGATTCTTGATACAGTGACAAAGCCCTGTAAGGTAAAAAAGACAGGTGCACGTAATTTTTCGATTATACTGACGCAGGGATTAAACCGGCAGATTCGCCGCATGTGTGATGCATTGCATGTACGAGTTGTGCATTTAAAGCGGGTGCGCATTATGAATGTAAAGCTCGGAAATCTGCGACCGGGTGAATTCCGCACATTATCCGCAGAAGAGGAACGGACATTGCGGGCGATGACATGCCGGCGGGACGAAGAACGAGGGGAAGAAAGACAACACACGTTGAATGGGGAGGAACAGATATGAATGATTCAAAGACAGAACGGATAAAAGAATTGGTTTCCTTATTGAATGAGGCATCTATGGCATATTATCAGCAGGATACCGAGATTATGTCAAACCTGGAGTATGATACACTCTATGACGAGTTACTGACTCTTGAAAAGGAAACAGGGCTGATTCTCTCCAAAAGCCCGACCCAGAACGTAGGATATGAGATTATAAGTGAACTGCCGAAGGAGCGGCATGCAGCACCGATGCTCTCGCTTGATAAGACGAAAAGTGTGGAAGACCTTGCCGCATGGCTTGGCAGCCAGACCGGCGTGATGTCATGGAAGATGGATGGGCTTACGGTCGTTCTTACCTATGACGGCGGGGAGCTTGTCAAGGCTGTGACACGTGGAAACGGAGAGGTTGGAGAGGTTATTACAAACAATGCAAGGGTGTTTGCCAATCTTCCAAATCGGATCAGCTATACGGGGGCACTCACGATTCGTGGAGAAGCGGTTATTACCTATCATGATTTTGAACGCATCAATGCAACGATTCCGGATGTGGAAAGCAAATATAAAAATCCGCGGAATTTATGCTCCGGAAGTGTGCGCCAGTTAAACAACCGAATAACCGCAGAGCGAAATGTACATTTTTTTGCATTTAATATGCTGGATACCGGTGATGCGGCAGTGGATGCAACCATGAATCAAAAATTTGATTTTCTTTCATCACTTGGATTCGAGGTTGTGGAGCATGTAGATGTGACGGCGCAGACGATGGAAGATACTGTGCATCTGTTTGCCGAAAAAATCAATACGAACGATTTTCCGTCGGATGGGCTTGTGCTTTCCTTTGATGATGTCGTATACGGCAGGAATCTCGGACGCACCGCAAAATTTCCGCGTGATTCCATCGCATTTAAGTGGGCGGACGAGGAGGCAGAGACAACGCTCCGGCATATCGAGTGGAGTCCGTCAAGGACAGGGCTGATTAATCCGGTTGCCGTATTTGATCCGGTATCGCTTGAGGGAACGTCCGTGAGCCGTGCCAGTGTGCATAATGTCAGTATTGTCAGACAGCTCGCACTCGGAGTTGGCGATACGATTAAAGTTTATAAGGCGAATATGATTATTCCGCAGATTAGCGAAAATATGACAAAAAGCGGCTCGGTTGTCATTCCGGATACTTGTCCTGCATGTGGTGGGAAAACGGAGATTCGGGATGAAAATCAGGCGCAGACACTTATCTGTCCGAATCCGTCCTGCCCGGCGAAGGCCATAAAATTATTTACTCATTTTGTATCGAGAAATGCCATGAACATTGACGGATTGTCGGAGGCAACGCTTGAAAAATTTTTGGATTGCGGATTTTTGAAGGAATTGTGTGACATTTATCATTTGGAGCGTTACCGGGATGAAATCATTGCACTGGACGGATTTGGAGAAAAATCCTACAGCAATATGATGGAGAGCATTGAGAAGAGTCGCACAACCGAGCTTTCCCGTGTACTGTACGGACTTGGCATCCTGAATGTCGGTACGGCAATGGCGAAGGCAATCTGTAAATATTTCAAGCAGGATATAGATGCAATCATACAGGCAGATGCATCGGTCTTTGCAGAGATCGAAAAAATCGGAGATATTATTGCGGAAGGGATCGTAGCCTATTTTGCGGATGCGGAAAATGTGCGGGTGTTGCGTGAAATTTTAAAAGAAGTTACGCTTGTTGTCGAGGATAATCAATTAGAGCAGGATTTGGAAGGAAAGACATTTGTCATTACCGGCTCGCTTACGCATTTTGCAAATCGGGAGGAATTAAAAAAGCTTATCGAGGACCGTGGCGGCAAGGTGGCAGGAAGTGTGTCTGCAAAGACAACCTATCTGATCAATAACGATATTCTTTCCTCATCCTCCAAAAATAAAAAAGCGAAGTCACTCGGCGTTCCGATCATTTCGGAGGATGACTTCTTGAAGTTGGGATGAAAACGTGATATGCTGAGTGAACGGATTGGAATGCAGGAAAAGAGGTTTGATAGTTATGCCAATAAAAATTGATAATGATTTACCGGTCAAGAAGATATTAGAGCAGGAAAATATATTTGTCATGGATGAAAACCGTGCCGTAAGTCAGGATATTCGTCCGCTTGATATTCTGATCTTAAATCTGATGCCGCTGAAGGAGGATACGGAGCTTCAGCTGCTGAGAAGCCTTTCGAATACGCCGCTTCAGGTCAATATATCGTTTATTCGGACAATGTCCTATGAATCAAAGCATGTGTCCGAAGCACATCTGGAACGGTTTTATACGGATTTTGAGCATGTCCGTGACAGAAAGTGGGACGGACTGATTATTACGGGTGCGCCGGTTGAAAATATGGAATTTGAGGAAGTGGAATACTGGAAGGAACTGACAGAAATCATGGAATGGTCCGTGACAAATGTAACATCGACACTTCATATATGCTGGGGTGCGCAGGCTGGCTTATATTACCGTTACGGTGTGAAAAAATACATACTTCCGGAGAAGCTGTCAGGAGTTTACAAGCATTATACATTTCATAAACGCACACCGCTTGTGCGTGGGTTTGATGATTCCTTTTTGGTTCCGCAGTCGCGCTATACGGCTGTGGATAAGCAGGCAATTGTTGACAATCCGCTTTTGGAAATTGTCGCTGAATCGAAGGAGACCGGTCCGTATCTGATTATCGGAGAGGGCGGAAAGAATATATTTGTGACCGGACACCCGGAGTATGATACATTGACACTGGATCAGGAGTATAAGCGTGATGTAAAGCGCGGCTTAAATCCGAATATTCCGCTCAATTACTATCCGTATGACGATCCAAACGAAACACCGATTAAGTCATGGCGGTGTCATGCCAACACGCTCTATACGAATTGGTTGAATTACTACGTATATCAGCAGACACCATATGAATGGACGTAAATGTTTGCAAATACTGGATTCATGGGTTATAGGCGGTTCCACGCTTTAGATGGCGGTACAGGTGAACCAGTGTCAGGATATTATTCAGGAGATAACTGACCGCCATGCCGCCGATGTATGCAGGAATACCGGCGGAGCTTACAAGCAGGACGATGGAAAGAATGCGTACGGAAATGCCGGCAATGTTGTATAGGAGATTCTGGAAGGCAAGACCGACTCCGTTCATGATGCTTGACAAGGTTGTTGAGAGGTAAATGAGCGGGCAGAGGAATCCCATACGGCGAAGCAAGGTTCCTGCATCCCGGCTCTTAAATGCAAAGGTGCATAAAAATTCACCGAACAATCCATAAAAGATGCAGGCGCACAGTCCGAGCAAAACAGCAAATAAAGCACTCGAAAGCAGTGCTTTTTTTATTGCGGAAATGTTCTTTTTCGCACTTGCATAGGAGATGGATGGAAGCAGCATGGATGACAGGGAGCTTGTAATAGTGGACGGAAAAAGCAAAAATGGGATGACAATGCCTGTAATGATTCCGTACATTTCCATTGCGACATCGTTATCGCTGTAAAAACGGAATAAATATGCAGGCAGAATAATCGCCTCCAAGCTTGAAAACAGTGTAAACATGACGTTATTTGATGTAATCGGAATGATATCCTGAAGCATAGCCTTCCGAATCCGTTTTTTCCGAGTGGATTTATTTACCGGATGTCTGCGTGTAAAAAGAAGATAGCAGATGCATGCGTAAACGGTAGCACCGATTTCTCCGATAACGACCGCGTAAACTGCAAGCCTTGCATTAATCGCGCCCTGCATGTAAGAAATCGAAAGCAGATAGGCGGAGCCGATACGGATAATCTGTTCAATGAGCTGGCATGTACCGGAGTAAGCGGGCTTGCTGTAGCCCATAAAATATGCATTGATACAGGCTTTCAATGCGACAAACGGGATGGCATACGATAAGATATGAAGCAGCTCGGAGCAATCCGTATTTTTTAATATATTTGAGGCAATGAAAAAACAAAAGCGATACAGGACAAATGAGACAAGAAGACCAAGACAAAAGCTAAGTCCCGCACCAAATGCTAAAACCCGCTTTGCGTTACGCTCATCCTGCTTTCCGAGCATATAGGAGACATGTTTTGTGACGGAGGTTGCAATTCCCTGCGCACAAAATGCAATGCCGAGTATATAGAGTGGAAAAATCAGTTGATAAGTTCCCAATTCTTTAACACCGATCAGGCGTGTCAGGAATATTCTATTATAAAAGCCTAAGAATTTGGTAAGGATACCTGTGATCGTCAGAATCATGGTTCCTTTGATGATGGTTTGTTTTGACATGACAGCGGTTCCCGGCAGCTCTTAATTTATTATATCGCTTATGTCTGCGGAATATGCCTCGTGAAACCAGTTATTCAGAAGGAGTGTGGAAGAAAATGGAGCCGATCATATATATGGATCATGCGGCGACGACCGGTATGCACCCGGAAGTGCTCCGGGCAATGCAGCCATACTTTCACGACAGATATGGGAATCCTTCGGGAATCTATCGGATTGCAAGAGAGAATAAGGAGGAGATACAAAAGAGCAGAAAGATAATTGCGGATACGCTGCGCACAAGACCGGAGTGCATTTATTTTACAGCGGGAGGGTCCGAATCGGATAACTGGGCGCTAAAGGAAACCGCACGCGCATATGCGTATAAGGGGCGGCATATCATTACGACGAAGATTGAACATCATGGTATCCTGCATACTGCCGAATATCTGGAGCAATGTGGCTTTGAGGTGTCATATCTGGATGTAGATGAAAACGGTATGGTAAATCCGATGAAGCTTGCGCGGGCAATACGGCGGGATACGATATTGATATCTGTCATGTTTGCGAATAATGAGATCGGGACAATTGAGCCGATTGCGGAAATCGGAAAAATCGCACATCGGCATAATATTCTGTTTCATACGGATGCTGTGCAGGCATACGGACAATTGCCGATTGATGTGAATGCTATGAATATTGATTTGCTGTCGGCAAGCGGACATAAATTTAACGGACCGAAGGGCGTCGGTTTTTTATATATTCGGGATGGGCTTCTTTTAAAGAGCTTTATACATGGCGGAGCGCAGGAAAACGGCAGACGTGCAGGTACGGAAAATGTTCCGGGTATCATCGGGCTTGGAAAGGCGGCAGAGCTTGCAGCAGTGCAAATGCGGCAAAAGATAAGAAAGGAAATTCAGCTTCGGGATTATATGATTCAGCGGATATTAAATGAGATACCGTATGCAAGGTTAAACGGACACAGAATCAAACGGCTGCCAAACAATATCAACATATCATTTCAGTTTGTTGACAGCGAGGCAGTGCTTGTTATGCTTGATTCCCTCGGTATCTGTGCCTCCGGTGGCTCTGCCTGCACATCGGCATCCAAACATGCTTCTCATGTGCTGACTGCAATCGGACTTCCCGAAGCGTTGGCACGTGGGGCGATCCGACTTACAATCGGAAGTGAAAATACGAGAGAGGAAGCGGATTACGTGATTGCATGTCTGAAGGATATTATAGAAGGTCTGAGGGAAAATTCCCCGCAATATGAAGATTACATGCACCGTTAAATATCAAAAAAGGGAAGCCCGTTTCAGACGGTATTCCCTTTTGCTTGACACAACCTTTGCATCAGTTGATTTTATGAAACTCCGGCTTTCCGTTTTTAAAAGTCGTATAATATCGAAAACCATGCGAGAGTAATAGTTGTTTTGCATAGTCAAAGGCATAACCGATATGTTCGGCGTGATGTGCGTCGCTTCCGACAGTCAGGATTTCTCCGCCGGCATCCTTATACATCTTCAGAAGCTCCGGATGCGGATGTGCAAAGGAAAGTCCGCGGTACAGGCTGCCGGTATTGATTTCGATGCCCTGTCCTCTGGAGACAAGTATGGAAAAAAGCTCATGAAATATATCGTAGTAATCATTTGCTTTATAACTTTCTGCCTTTCCTTTGCCATAGCGAACAACAAAATCGAGATGACCGCATACATTAAAATTCTCAAATTCCCTGACACAGGCAAGCAGTGTCTCAAAGTAATGACCATAGGCCTCCTTGTCTGTTTTTCCTTCAAAATATTCCGGATAATACGGATCACAGCCGTCTACAAGATGCAGGCTGCATATCGTAAAATCAAGCTCCGGATGCTCCGTTACAAATCGGGTAAGCTTTTTTGTTGTCTCCGGCATAACACCGAGCTCTACACCGATTCGAAGATCAAAATCGGGAGCAAGCGCTTTTTTTAGCTTATTATAGTAATCATAATATACCGGGATATCCAAATAAAAATCCATATCCGGTTCTTCAGGACGTACCGGAAAATCCATATCAAAATGATCCGTTACACAGAGAGAGGAAAGCCCCTTTGCTTTCGCAGTCTGAATGATGTCCTGAATGGATTGTTCGCAGTCACTCGAAAAATCCGTGTGAAAATGATAATCCGGAAACAGCATACCAAATTCCTCCTGATGTTCTTTAGTATTTACGAATATGATTCCATTATATCGAATTTTGACGAAAAAGCCAGCAGAATCCGATGCTGTCCGAAAAATTGAAAAAATTACTAAAAATGGTCTTGAATTTTGCAATAAAAGAAGTTATGATATTTGATGTAAGTTTTTAGATGAATTACTGCGGCCATGCAGTATTTATAATCTTAATATTAAAACTTAGGAGGATTAAAAAATGGCAGTAAAAGTAGCAATTAATGGTTTTGGACGTATCGGACGTCTTGCATTCAGACAGATGTTTGACGCAGAGGGTTATGAAGTAGTAGCAATTAACGACTTGACAAAGCCTTCCATGCTTGCACACCTTTTGAAGTATGACAGCTCACAGGGTAAGTATCAGTACGCAGATCAGGTTTCTGCTGATGATGAGGCAGGTACAATCACAGTTTGCGGTAAGACGCTTAAAATCTATGCTGAAGCAGATGCTAAGAATCTTCCATGGGGAGAGCTTGATGTAGATGTTGTACTTGAGTGTACAGGCTTCTATGTATCAAAGGCTAAGTCACAGGCTCATATTGATGCAGGTGCTAAGAAGGTAGTTATTTCAGCTCCGGCTGGAAATGATCTTCCTACAATTGTATATAGCGTAAACGAGAACACATTGACAGCAGATGATAAGATTATATCTGCCGCTTCTTGTACAACAAACTGCCTTGCTCCTA
>CAZLZH010000065.1:0-12339 GCA_964563955.1 uncultured Bacteroides sp.
GTTCATCAGGTGCAAAAGGAAGGTATGTTTTCCAAGTATCGAAAGCAGATGAAGCAATCCGGGCAGTCTATCAAAGTGAAGGACTCTTCCCTTCGTAATGCCGGAATGGTAGGCGGTAAGGTTATGACTGACCAGATAGAAGGTGGTCAGGAAATACAACAGTCAGCAATGATTATGTATGAAGCCTCAAAGCCTGTTACTGGTACTGCGTCAAGAGGTGCGGAGTTATTTAAGCGGCAGGTAATCAATCAGCAGAAACGAAAGATTAAAAAGGTGGATGCAGGAAAGAAGATTGCCAAGAAAAGTGTAAAGGGTACAGCCAAAAAAGTGGCAAAGGAAAGCAGTAAAAAGGTAGCAAAAGAATCGGCAAAAAAGGTTGCGAAAGAAACCTCCAAGGTTGTTGCCAAAACTGCAACGACAGCTGCCACAACAGCGGCTGGTACGGCGGTTTCCCCGGGAGTCGGAACTGTGATTGGTATTGCAGCCGGGGAAGTTGTCGGGGAAACAGTGGCTTATAAGATGGATAAGCAGGACATGACTAACAATGTCCGTTCCAGAAAAATTAAGTTCTTTTTGGATAAGATGAAAGCACAGGACGAGCAGACGGATAGCTTAGCGAAGCTGGTTAAGGATATTTTTGTGCAGAAGGGTATGTTCGTTGCCAAGTATGTGGCTAAACTTGTTTTGCCGATTCTGTTAGGACTGGTGCTTTTAGTGTCGGTAGTAGCGATTCCCGTAGTGGCAATCGTGGGAACTATCTACAATTCACCGTTTGCCATATTCCTGCCGCCTCTTGAGGACGGTGATACTGTAACAACAGTAGCAAGTGCGTATGTTGCAGACTTTAACCGGGAAGTGAATGAGCTTAAAAGTAACCATACCGGATATGATGACGGAAAGATTGTATATGTTGGATATGAGGGAGAAGGTAATCCAAGTAACTACTATGACATTCTTGCTATATATATGGTCAAGTATGGTGTGGGAGATACAGCAACCATTATGAATGACACTTCAAGGGGATGGCTAAAATCTGTGGTAGATGATATGTGTACTTATACGACTTCTTCCGGTTCTGAAACAGAGACCGTGGAAAATGAAGATGGTACAACCACAACGACTACTACGACCTATCTGTATGTAAACGTAACATTGAAGTCCTGTTATACCATGGCAAATGAATATGGTTTTACGCAGGAGCAGATGGATTTGCTAGTGGATTTTATGTCTCCTGAAAACCTTGCCATTCTTGGATATAGTCCGGGAGGCGGAAGTGGTGATCCGGGTGTATGTTCTCTGACTGAGGCAGAGATACAGGCGGTTCTTGATGATATACCGGATGGGGCAGCCAAGGATGCGTGTGACTTTGCACTACACAGAGTTGGTTATCCATACAGTCAGGATTTGAGACACAGCGGTACGCACTTTGACTGTAGTTCCCTTGTTTACTATGCATGGCTTGATGCAGGTGTTGATATCAGCTATGGGGGAGCAACCACAGCAGGATATGAAGCACAGGGACTTGCTAATGCAGGAAAGACTACTGTGTATGAAGATATGCAACCGGGAGATTTGATTTTCTTCAGTTATGAAGAGACAGACGGATATCTTGATATTTCTCATGTCGGAATTTATGTGGGAAATGGAAAGATGGTAGATGCGAGAGGTACAGCGTATGGAGTGGTTTACCGGGATGTACCACCTAACACAGGAGCGATTGTAATGATTGGTAGACCAAATTAGGATTGGGCAGGGCTTATGGCTCTGCCTGTTATAATGGAGGTAGCTTATGAAGATAGAAGATATGGTTATGGTGATTAATAACCAAAAAGGGATAGAGAAGAACTTTCTCTGCTCTTTTGAGAGCTTTGTGAAGCAGTATGTCACTAATGCCTGTGATAACTTCTTTGAGGTAGCCGAGGTTATATCGGAACTGAATCATGCAAGTGAAAAGGACAACTCATTTTGTGAGATATACTTTGCACCGAATAAAACCATGTATGCGAGATTCTGTGGAAGCCTTAATGAACTGAGATTGTTTGTTGCAGGGAAGTTAAACGATGGCATGACAAATGTGTTTGAGGAAGATTTCTGCGATAAGGAATGTCTGGATGTATTGTACAGGCTTGGTATTTCCACAGACAGAAGCATGGCTATTGCCAAATGGCCGCATTATGAAAAGCTGGAGTCAGACCTTATGCAGGGAGAGATTTACCACAATTTCAATGGCTCCGATTACCGCCTGATGGAGAAGTACTCCGGCAGGAACATGCTGTTTATGGATGTCAATTCCGGGCAGTTTGTGGTTGGTATCGGGGTGGAGTATTTTTGCAGATATCCTCAGGGAGAAGACCGAAATTCTGATTTGTGTGAGACAGGTATTGAGTGGGGGCACGGGTTGTATCTTGGAAATACCCCTTCTACTATTAACTTTGCTTTGCTTCGCAGGGAACATGGTGTGGAGAAGGAGATTGATACGATAGATGCCTTCCGGGCATCTCTTACCGAAAAGTTTGAAACCTATTATAGTCTTGCAAAGAATGAGGCGATTTCCGATTCGGTCAGGGAAGCAGCAACCAATGCCATGTATGAGGAGTTTGGAACTGGAAAAAGAGACACTTTCCTTAGCAAACGCAATGACGGAGATTATGACAAGGGATTCTTTGGCTCGACAATTCAGGAGAAGCACAGGGGGCGATAGGATGCAGGAGTTTCAGATTGAGATAAAAGAGGAACTGGCAAGAGTGGAAACCATTCAGGCAGAAACGCTTGGAGAAGCCATTGATAAGGCAATGGAGCTTTATTATGACCAGAAGATTATTCTGGATGCGGAGGATATGAAGGGCGTGGACTTTCAGCCTATGCAGCCGGAGAAGACAAGATAAGGAGGATGAACCCTATGGGAAAACAGAATAAAGAGATTTTAGACAATATGGAGTTTCTGATGAAAGAGCTTCATAAGGAATGGGACAGAACGGGTGCTGTAAAGGCATCCGTTTTTATATCCCTTGAGGAAGTGGAGGACGTGAACAAGGTGATTCTGCTTCGTATTGCCAAGCAGCAGAAGGAAGTGGAAAACGGGGATATCACATTCAAGAAAAGTGTGAGACTGTCAAGGGAGTGCTATATATTACTGAGGCTTGCCCGAAAGATTAAGACAGAAGAGCACAGGACTTACCGAAATGGCACCTGCTATGAGTTTGAGGTAGCTCTGGACAAGGACGAATTAAAGCTCTTTAAGGAGATGTTTGGTGAGAAGGTGAAGTAGATGGGAAAGTATCAGATTATCTATGCTGACCCGCCCTGGCAATTTAAGACTTATTCAAAGAAAGGCAGCCTGCAAAAATCAGCGGACTGCCATTATTCTTGTATGAGCATGGAAGATATTATGGCACTTCCGGTGGAAACACTGGCAGCAGAGGACTGTGTACTGTTTTTGTGGGTTACTTTTCCGCTTCTTAGGGAAGGACTGGAAACCATGAGAAGATGGGGATTTACCTATAAGACCTGTGGATTCAACTGGGTGAAGCGGAATAAAAAGGCAGACAGCTGGTTTATGGGACTTGGTTACTGGACCCGTTCCAATTCTGAGCTTTGCCTGATTGGTACAAAAGGGCATCCGAAAAGGATTTCCAAATCCGTTTCACAGATATGCGATGCAAGGATTATGGAGCATAGCAGGAAACCGGAAGAAATCAGAGACAGAATCGTAGAGCTTTGCGGAGACCTGCCAAGGATTGAATTATTCGCCAGAAGCAGAGCAGACGGGTGGGACAGCCTTGGAAATGAGATTGATGGAAGAGATATTCGCAAAGCAATTTGCGAGTGTAATACAGCATAAGGAGGAAGAGATATGGGCGTGGATTATCAGGCAAGACAGATTTATGATATGCAGATAAAGGATGTTACGACTTCGCCGGAAAAGTGGAAGAGTATCTTAAAGCTTGCGGGAAATCTTTACCGTTATGAGTTTGACAACATCCTGCTTATCTATGCACAAAGACCTCATGCAACCTTGGTAGCCGACTATGATACGTGGAAGAAGGTGGACAGATATGTTATGAGGGGAAGTAAGGGCATTGCCATATTTCCTTCAAGGGCATTAAACACCCATCTTAGACATGTATTTGACATTAAGGATACCGGCGGAAGAAATGTGAAGCTGACATGGGACTTGACGGGTGATACCTTAAAGGAATATGTGGATTATCTTGCTTCACAGAAGCTGGCAGAACCAACAGAGGCTACGGACAGAGAGACACTGTTTTCAGTAATGAAGGACTTTACAAAGAAGGAAATCGGAGTCATAATGAAAGAGGATTTCGAGGAACGAATGTCCGAGTTAATACAACTATCAGGTAGTAGGATTACTGAATATGTCCAGAATGAGAGTTCTGGGCAACCAAAACGTCAGGGCTTGCCGGATATGGAGCAGTTTGTTATGCAGAGTGTTTTATATACGGTGGGTACGAGATGCGGATTTGACTTATCTGAAGAAGAACAGGATTTCAGTCAGGTCGTAAAGGTTTCCGATGAGGAAATGGTTTACCGTCTCGGTTCTCTGGTATGCGATGTCTCCTGTAGTGTTCTTAGAGGAATTAACAGTAACTTAAAGACCATGGAACAGCAGAAAAGATTATCTGCGGAAGGGAGAATTGCATATGGCAGAAATGGCACTTATGTACACGGAAGTGGACGGGCTGCTTTATCCGAACATTCAGATGCCGAAAGAGCAAACAGTGGAATTACAGAAGCTGGGCAAGTACGGAAGGATGGCGATGAAGTACTTAGAGGAGATGGAACCTCAGAGGTACAAAACGTTATTCCGTTTCGGGAAGCTGGCAGAGAAGATGCAGGAAGTGGAAGAGGAAGCGAACAGCCTGTTAGAGATGCTGATGGAACAGTACTTAGCGAAGCACAAACCACAGAATCCGTCCTCAACGATGGAAATGTGGAAACTGAGAGAGCAGGCGAAGATGCAGGCGGAGGAAGTAGTCTTAAGTCAGATCGTGATGAAGTTTCATTAGAAGATGAAGAACTGAATAGAGAGTTAAATGAGATTGACTCATTTGGAAAAACGGAAGCCGGTGAATATCATCAGGCTTCTTTTTTTGACCCTGAATATGGACTTGCTGCAACAACGAAGCAGACTTCAGATTATGCAGAAAAAGCTATGGAGAAACTTGCTAAGGATCAGTCGGAAGCAAAAGCAGGGAAGTATAACTATCTGTATCCGAAAAAAGAGCCGGATGTACCACATGAGTTTATTAAGCAGGTGGTATTAAGAGGTACAGGCTTTGCCGGTGGAAGGTCTAGGGTATGTGAGATATTCCATACGGAGGTAGACGCAGGCACAAGAGCCAAGCGGATTAAACAGGAATATGGTCAGGGTGGAGCGGGCTGGCCTCTTGAGGGCTATGGGCTTCACGGATATGACACTTTCCACGGGCAGGGGATTCGGTTTCAGTGGCGTGACGAGGAAGGTGAGAAGGAAGGATATGTTTCGTGGAAAAACATCGAAAAGGAAATCGGTGTTTTGATTATGACGGGAGAGTATCAGCCGGAAACACCTAGATTTGAGGATATCGACATGGAGGGTATCCGGGAAGATGATGAGGTTATTGATGGTGAATACAGAGAACTGGATGCAGTCAGTGATGCAGACGGGATTGATGATTTTGCCATTCCGGATGAACCGGAAAGTTATAACAGTTCCTTAAGTGACATTGAAAAGCTGAACCGTGCCTATAACGAGGGCAGACCGCTTACGGAGGAAGAAGCAGCCATTGAGGACCGGCTGGCAACCATGGCGGAGTATGGTCCTGAAATGCAGATGGAAGAGGAGTATTACGAAGAACCGGAAGAGGCACCAGTGGAAGAAACACCCAAAAAGGATGCCAGTGAGCTTCAGTATATTGAACCGATTGATTATGCAAAACGTATTGAAGAGATGGATGAAGATTTGCGGACTGCACTTGAAATTCTGGTGTCAGAATGTAGCTGCTATACTCCGTTTAAGCCTTTTCTTCAGGATATTGTTGCGAGTGATTATCTGTTCATGCCTAACCGTCTTGATTTCTTATCGGATGTGGTGTTAAACGGTGCACAACAAAAGGATGCCTATGCCAATAACCAGTATGGACTGATTGCTTATGTCTTAAAGCCTTATGAGTTTGAAGTCAGCTACAAGAACAGAAACGGAGAACGTGTAAGGGAAACCTGTAGTTACCGGGAACTGTATGAGGTGCTTACTTATATGGTAAAGACTCCTTATTACTGTGGTGCAGACCACAGGACACAGTATGACAGGATGATGCAGTCAGAGGCAGCAGGAAGAAAACCGATTTACCAGCTGTTTCTTGATAAGCAAGAGGAGATTCGTAAGAACCGGGAGGAAACCAGACAGAGGGCACTTGCGAATGGCTGGAAAGTGGCAGATGGTAGTAAGGAAGAGAAGAAAATCAATTTCCATTATAATCTTGTGGAAGTTCCGAAAGGAGGAGCCAAGACGAGATTTGGATGGAATGTTGATGCAATTAAGACCCTGAAACAGATTGAGCAGGAAGGAAGACTTGCTACCAGAGGGGAACAGAAGATTTTGTCGAAATATGTCGGCTGGGGAGGATTATCCCAAGCCTTTGATGAGCGTAATGCATCATGGGAGAAGGAGTATTCCGAATTAAAGGAGCTTCTTACGGAGGATGAATATGCTGCGGCAAGAGCTTCCGTAAACAATGCGTTTTATACTTCACCGGAGATTGCCATGTGTATTAACAGTGCACTGGTACAGTTTGGCTTTCGTGGAGGAAATGTGCTGGAGCCTTCCATGGGTGTGGGAAACTTCTTTGGAAGTATGCCGACACCGATGCAGCGAAGCAGTCTGTATGGTGTAGAGCTTGACAGTATTTCGGGCAGGATTGCAAAACAGCTTTACCAGAATGCCAACATCAGTATTACAGGCTTTGAAAAAACCAATTTCCCGGATAACTTCTTTGATGTTGTGGTGGGTAATGTGCCCTTCGGAGATTACAAGGTGTTTGACCCGAAGTATAACAAGTACAACTTCCGTATCCACGATTATTTCATTGCGAAGGCACTGGATCAGGTCAGACCGGGAGGCATCGTTGCGGTTATTACCACGAAGGGAACACTTGATAAAAGCAATCCTACCATCCGTAAGTATATCGCAGAACGGGCAGAATTGGTCGGAGCAGTCAGACTGCCGAATACAGCCTTTAAGGAGAATGCAGGGACGGAAGTCACATCAGACATTCTTTTCTTACAGAAGAGGGAGCGGAAGATGGAGGTCGAACCGGACTGGGTGCATCTTGGTTATACGGAGAATGGGATTGCAGTCAATTCCTACTTTGTAGAGCACCCGGAAATGATGCTGGGGACTATGGAGTACGATACAAGGATTTACGGACAGGACTCAAGGTACACGGTATGTGTCAATCATGACGAGAACTTCAATATGTACGATGCCTTAAACAAAGCCATTCACAATATCCATGCGGAAATGACAGATTTCGACAGACTGACAGAAGAGGAGGAAGTGAGTGCAGAGGTTATTCCGGCAGACCCGGATGTGAGAAACTTCACCTATACCTTTTATGACGGAAAACTCTATTACCGGGAAAATTCCCAGATGGTAAGACAGGATGTCTCAGCAAACGCAGAGGAGCGTATCAGACAGCTGGATGAAATCAGAACCATTACAAGGGAATTGATTGACATTCAGATGGAAGGGTGTTCCGAGGAAGAGCTTGCGGATAAGCAGGCACTCTTAAATGTGAAGTATGACAAGTTCGTGGAAAGGTACGGGTATATTACAGGTAAAAGCAATAAGATGGCGTTTCGTGACGACAGCGATTACCCGCTTCTCTGCTCTTTGGAGGAAGTAAACGAGGAGGGAGAGGTGAAGAAAGCAGACATGTTTTATAAACAGACCATAAAAGCAAAGCCTGTTATTGAAAGGGTGGAGACAGCAGTGGAAGCACTGAATCTTTCCATCAATGAATTTGGAGCAGTCAATCTTCCCTATATGCTTTCCATTTATGAACCGGATATAGAGGCAGTCAAGGAGGAAGTCAGGGCAAAGACTGGGGAGAGTGAAGTGAACTTTTCCGAGGAACTTACCGGGGAGTTAAAGCAGGCAGCACTTGTAAAGGAGCTTGAAGGACTTATCTATCTAAATCCGGCACTTGCCAATGAGAATAATCCGGCAGCGGGATATGAAACAGCGGATGAGTACCTGTCCGGAAATGTCAGGGAAAAGCTTCGTGTGGCAAAGGCGGCAGCTCTGGATAATCCCGCATATGGAATCAATGTGGAGGCACTGGAAAAGGTACAGCCCGAGCGTATTGAAGCAAGCGATATTGATGTCAGAATCGGCACCACCTGGATTGACCCAAAAGACTATGAACAGTTTATTTATGAGCTGCTTAACACACCGAGAAGGGCGAGAGCAGTAAGAAGTGAATGGTACAATTCCGGTATTCAGGTACACCTTAATAAAATAACGATGGAATGGTTCATTGAGAATAAATCCATGGATAAGCGTTCAGTTGCAGCAACCAAGACTTATGGTACTAGCCGCATGGATGCTTATTCTATTTTTGAGGAGACTTTGAACTTAAAGACCGTTACCGTTCGTGACAGGGTGGATGACGGAGACGGAAAGTACCACTATGTAGTCAATAAGAATGAGACCATGCTTGCAAGGGAAAAGCAGAACCAGATGAAGGAGAAGTTTAAGGAGTGGTTGTTTGCTGACCCGGAACGAAGGGCGAAGTATGTGGACTATTACAATGAGACCTTTAACAATATCAGACTTCGTGAGTATGACGGAAGCCACTTGCAGTTCCCGGGCATGAATCCTGAGATTGAGCTAAAGCCTCATCAGAAGAATGCCATTGCGAGAATTCTGCTTGGTGGGAATACGCTTCTTGCACACTGCGTAGGAGCCGGAAAGAGTTTTGAGATGATGGCAGCCTGCATGGAGCAGAAGCGTCTCGGACTTGCCAATAAAACGGTTATGGTTGTACCAAAGCCACTGATCGGTCAGACCGCATCGGAGTTTTTGAGATTATATCCTTCTGCCAATATTCTGGTAGCAACGGAGCGGGATTTTGAGAAGAGCCGGAGAAAGCAGTTTATTTCAAGGATAGCTACCGGGGATTATGACTGTATCATTATGAGCCATTCGCAGTTTGAGAAGATACCGATTTCTGCGGAACGAAAGGAGCGTATGCTTCAGGCACAGATTGATGAGATTGCCTATGCGATTGATGACATGAAGAGCCAGAACGGGGAGCAGTGGACGGTTAAGCAGATGGAGAGCCAAAAAAAGAAGCTTCAGGAACAGATGTCTGCACTTGCAGACGAAAGCAGGAAGGATGACCTTATTACCTTTGAGGAGCTGGGAATTGATTCCATCATGGTAGACGAAGCACATGCGTTTAAGAACCTTGCGATTTTTTCCAAGATGAATAATGTATCGGGTATCAGTTCTTCCGGTGCGAAGAAAGCCACGGATATGCAGCTTAAGTGCCAGTATATCAGTGAAATTAACGGAAACAGGGGCATTGTTTTTGCAACGGGAACCCCGATTTCCAACACGATGTGCGAGATGTATGTCATGCAGCTGTATTTGCAGAAGCCGGCACTGGAGCAGATGGGAATATACCATTTTGATTCCTGGGCAGCAAACTTCGGTGAAGTGACAACCGCACTGGAGCTTACGGTGGAAGGCAGCGGATTCCGTTTTAAGAGCAGGTTCAATAAGTTTACCAATCTGCCTGAGCTTATGAATATCTACCGTGAGGTGGCGGATGTCCAGACAGCGGATATGCTTGATTTGGATGTGCCTGCCCTTCGGGGAGGTAAGGCGATTATTGTGGAGTCGGAGCCTGACTGGTATGTAAAACAGGTCATGGAAGACTTCGTGGTAAGAGCGGAGCGAATCCGTAATGGCGGTGTGGACCCTTCCGTAGATAACTTCCTTAAGATTACCCATGAAGCGAGACTGCTTGGAACGGATGCAAGACTGATTGATAAGGATGCACCGAATAATCCGGACGGAAAGCTTAACAAGGTGGCAGAAAACGTATGGAATGAGTATCAGGCAAACAACAAGGATGGAAAGATTGGCTGTCAGCTGATATTCTCCGATATTGGTACGCCGGGAGCAGACAAGGACTTTACGGTATATCAGTATCTGAAGGATGCACTAATACAGTACGGGATTCCGGAGGAAGAGATAGCTTTTATCCATGATGCCAAAACCGATGCACAGAGGGATGTGCTTTTCAAGGAAATGAGAACCGGAAAGAAGAAAGTCCTGATTGGTTCCACTGATAAGTGCGGTACGGGTGTAAATGTGCAGACACATCTTGTGGCATTACACCATGTGGACTGTCCTTGGAAGCCCTCATCCATTGAACAGAGAGAAGGTCGTGGTATCAGACAGGGGAATGAGAACGATGAGATAGCAGTTTACCGTTATGTAACGAAATCAACCTTTGATGCCTATAACTGGAGTCTGGTTGAGAATAAACAGCGTTTCATCAGTCAGGTAACCACTAGCAAGGCGGTAAGCCGAACCTGTGAGGATATAGATGAGGCAACCTTATCCTATGCGGAAATCAAGGCAGTTGCTACGGGTAATCCGCTGATTAAAGAGAAGATGGAGATTGACAACGATGTGCAGAGACTGAAACTGCTAAAAGCTTCCTATGATAACCAGCGGTATGCCTTGCAGGATAATTTCATGATCCGATATCCGAAGCTGATAAAGGCTGCAAACGAGAAGCTTGCCTGTGTCAGGGAAGACATCAAGCTTCGGGATAGAGAGTTGCTGGAGCATCCGGACTTTGCAATCACAGTAGGTAAGTTTACTTATACGGAAAGGGCAGATGGCGGTGCCGTCATGCTAGAAGCAGTAAGTAAATGTAAGACCGGGGATACAACAGCACTTGGAAGCTTTCACGGGTTTGAACTTCTTGTGGAGAAGAATTTCATGGGAGTAAATTACTTAATCCTTCGGGGAAAGACAGAGTATAAGGTAGAGCTTTCTACCAGCCCGGTGGGCAATATGGTAAAGCTTGAAAACTGTTTTAACGGTATTCACGAGAATGAGGAATATCTGTTAAAAAAGATAGAGCAGTACGAAAACGATCTGGCTGCATCTAAGGAAGAGTATGAGAAACCATTCATGCACGAAGAGGAACTTCAGCAGAAGCTTTCAAGGCAGTTTGAACTAAATGCCCAGCTCGACCTTGAGAACGAAAAGGTTGCGGATGCAGACCTTGGAGGAATAGAGGAAGAAAAGAGCATGAATGTAGCGGAAAACCAGTTGCCTTATCAGACAAGGCAAGACAAACCAAGATAAAGAAGTGCCCTGCCGATGGCGGGGCATTTCTAATGGGAGGAATTGTTTATGAGCAGAAGAAAAGTGTTTGCAGCACTACTGATTGTGGTGGGTATTTTGTTTTTTGCCATTCCGATTGTATATCACTATACCGGGATGAGAGAGACAGAGAAGCTTACGCAGGAATTTGAGCAGAATTTGGAGGAAGTGCAGGAAGATGAGACAGAGATGGAAGGAAAAGGGGAGGAGGAAACCGAAGCCTCCATTAGTGAAGAAGATGCAGCCATATTTGCAGAGGGGGATATTATCGCCATTCTGGAAATTGAGGCACTAGACATACGCTATCCGGTGGTGGAGGGATGTTCCTCCTCAAACCTAAATAAGGCAATCGGGCACATGAGTGAGACCGGACGAATCGGAGAGAAGGGAAACTGTGTGTTATGCGGTCATAATGGCAGCAGATACGGAGAGTTTTTTACCAATCTTAACAAGGTTTCCATTGGGGATATCGTAACCCTTCTTGATACAGAAGGGGTGCTTCATTCTTATGAGGTAACGGAAACCTTTGTGGTAGGTCCTTTCGATCATTCGATTCGTACACAGGGAGAAAGGGAAGAATTAACCCTTTTTACCTGTGCGGAGAAAGGAAGCAAGCGGTTTGTGGTAAAGTGTGTTCCCGCCAGTGAGGAGGGTGCTTATGAAGAATAAGACAAAATACCGTCTCGGAGAAGTGGAAGAGGTTGTTTCTGAGATGGAATTTGAAGACAGATGCGATGAGATTGTGGAAGTGGATGATGACTTGCAGTTGTTAATTAGCGGGTGGTATGTCTTTATCCCCAGTCTGTCGCTGTATCTTCGGGCAGGTGTTGCCTGTGTATTTGATGAAGAAGCAGGTATGTATATGCCTGACTTTGATGTGACTGTCCTGTATGAAGAAGAGCTTGACACAGAGCAGTGGATTTACTATG
>CAZLZH010000066.1:0-12284 GCA_964563955.1 uncultured Bacteroides sp.
GCCAATGGCGCTTTTTTCGATTTTACCAATACTTATTTACCAAAGTCTCTGCTTCAACTTGAGTTTTATGACAGTTGTTTATGAGCCTTGCAAGCGTTTCTTCTCTGGAGAGAGATTGTTCTTTTGAATTGGTAATAATGTAATTGATAAATTGGGTTTCCGTGTCTGACAACTTGGTTTCTGTGTCTGACAGTTTGGTTTTCATGTCGGTTAATTCCTGCCGCATCTCATCCATCATAAAACGCACAGTATTTTGATCCATTATTTTTAAGGCTTCGGAAAACATGGTTAGCACCTCCTCCGGGCGGCTCATATAGCCTGCCATTTCCGCATAGATTTCTTCAAGCCACGGATAGCGGCTGATTAAGGCTTCTGCGTCCGCGATTGTTTCTGTTGCAAGAAGCGACAGCCAGATTGACAAATTATCTTCATCCTTAGCATATCTATTTTCGCGGAATACGTCAAGGGAAATCAGAAAATATTCCTGTAAAAGTTCAAGCGAAAGACCGGTGTCAAATGTAGTTTTACCATGGTGAAAATATGCTCCCTGTAAAGAGCTATTATGAAATATGCCTGCAGATTTCTCAAAGAGTATAATAGTATATACTTTTTTCAAATCGGAATATTTGAAGTTCTCGCCCTGCTTTAAACGTGTGTACTGCCGGAGCAGCAGATCCGACGAATAGCAGGACATCCGTTCTGCCGGGAACTGATACGGGATTTTCTGGATTTCGACATTTGCGAGAGAACCGTCCGACAGCCAGACGAGAATATCCATGATAAGAAGCGAGTCAGCGGAGAGTACTACATTTTCAGAGGGCAGGATATCCTGAATCTGAACGGGTTCTCCGAGGATGGAGCCAAGCAGCAGCTCTAATCGATCCCGATGAAAATCCGGATGGAAGATACATTTAAAAAATGGGTCGTATGTAAGCGGCAGAGTCTTTTTCCCTGTCATAAAATCAATAAACCTTGTCTTCCATTCGCCGTGAAGATGTGAGTATTGACCAAAAAATGCAGGATTACTTTGAAGCATGCGCTCCAATTCATCCTTTGAAGTATAAAATTGTGTCTTGTTCGTAAGTGCCTTTCCGGGATTATCCCCTGTAACAATGTTTACGAGTAAAAAAAACTACAAATGGAAACAAAAAAAATGATTAAGAAAGTTTCCGAAAATAAAAACATAGATGTAATGGAACGCACCGGACAATATGCTTTTCATTACACAGATACTGTAACATGGTAAAGAAGAGGTTGTAAAGGGTATAAATGGATTTATCACAGAAAATTCACATTTATGTTGCGGGGGATGGGGTTATTGAAAACTAATTCTGAATATGTATGAAGTTTTCATTGACTTTTTGCTTGACGATTCTCTGCTTTAAGAGGAAATTTTAATAGGGATAACAGTGCAAATTGGTACAATCGTACCAGCGATTGGTACGATGTGCTAGGTGTTTTCTGAGTTTTCGTATGTTATAATATGTAATCATATTCCAATATTTGCCTTATAGATAATAAATTTGTACTTAATTATAGAATGCATACATCAAAGGATTGGTTAACGTTTTGTAAACGCTCAAAAGTGTTTTAGGTATAATGGCTCAGTTGAGCGAGACGGCAACAAAATTCAAGTTAATGCCAATTCATTTTAAGTGTGAAGCAAGTTGAAGATTTCGAATAATTTCACAATGAATTGGAAGGGAAACAGGAAAAGCAATTAGTTAAAGGAGGATAACAAAATGAGTAAAAGAATAAGAGTAAGATTGTTGTTGTTTTTTGCAATATTGTTCGTGGTAACAGGGGTGTATACTACAAAAGCGGAGACAATTTCTTTCAATGTGACGGTGAATGCGAATACATTGAATAAAGACCCTATGTCGCGTAAAGCGACTAAGGCAGATGGCGAAACAAACTTTTATGTAACACCAACTTCATTTTCTGTTGCAGGTTCCATTAAGGTGCGCTCGGTTTACAATGAAGATACAAGTCAATATACACCATGGTATTATGTTTACAGCAATAATCTTAATCAGGCAACAATTAACCCATATAATCGAAGCATTTATCCTGGTAAATTATATTATATGCAAAGTGATTATGGTTCAGGGATGAGCAGTGAGATAAATGTGACAGGTCGTTATACGCCATAAGGAGATTGAGTTTATATGAAGAATGGGAAATTAATCAAAATACTGATAGCTTGTTTGTTATTATGTATGTTTGCCTGCGGCTGCAACGATGCAAAGAAAGAAGAAAAACAGGCTCAGACAAACACGGATGCAGTAAAAGAAAATAAGAAAGTGGAATTTCCCTCGGAATATCAGGCGGAAGATGGAATCGTGAGCTTCAAGTGTAGTGTTCTGGCACCGGAAAACCCGGTGCTGAATGCTACGACCGCAAAGGCAGCGGAGGTAGATTATTTCGGATTAGTGGAAGAATATACTCGGAATAGAAGACTGTCTGAAATCACTGTATGGGATAATGAGGGGAATGATACAGTTCTTGATGGGGACAATGGAATCATCTCGCATGAGGATATGGGGATGTATAAATATGTCCAATATCTGACAGAAGATGATGAGTATGTAAGTACCGGATATAATGGTTTTGGTTATTATGTACCAGGAGAAGAGATTTTGGAAGCACTTTTATTGGGAAATGAGGATGACGGCTACAACGGTGATTTGTATTTGAAGGATACCGATTTCCCGTTTGCAACGCAGGAGGCAGTGCAGGGAAAGCTTGCAGATATCGTACAAGCATATACAAATATAGAAGATATACAGCAGACATTGTACTGCGTAGATGCAGATACCTTAAATGAGAATCGCCTTTTTGAAATTGACGACCGAACCGGTGAGCCGGTTGAGCCGTATACATCGGCGAGTGATGGCTATTATATATGCGGACGTCAGGTATTGCAGGGATTACCGGTCTATCCGCGTGAGGATGGAATGATTTTTGAGGAATATCCCGGTGATGCGCCGATTCTCGCATATTATACTGAGGAAGGCTTTCGAGAGCTAAGTATAGAGGGGGATCGATTGTTTACTTTTGATACAAGCGGACCGGAGCTTTCATTAAAAGGCTTTGATGAGATTGCACAGAACGTGTCGGATTATTACAACAGTCTGATTACGGACAACACATACGAGGTATATCAAGCAACCCTTTATAATTATGTGACGCATGGAAGTAAGGTGACGCCGGTCTGGATATTCAAAACCTATGAACGGTATCCGGATGGGAACTGGAGATGTGACCAGTTGGATGTCAATGCTGTAACAGGAGAGGTGTTCACAATTTATGATTAAACAGGATACAAGAAGAGCGTTTGGCTGGACATTCTATATGACGATTATCATATCCGTATTTTTCATGTTCGTCATTATGCTTGAACGGAAAATGCAGGAGGAATCTGTTTTTACGATAGTTGAGGATATAGCGTATGTGTGTGAATATATGCTTGTGCTGGCACTTGCGACCGTACCGTATGCGCATGCTTTTGTCGAGGATTTTGAACGGAAGATGATATATCAGATCGTGACAAGAGGCAGTCTGCTAAAATATGTGCTCAGTAAGGCTTTGTCTATCTTTCTATCGTCTGTATTGGCGGTGACTCTATCTATGCTTTTGTTTGTAGGCATGCTGCGCCTGAGCGGTCATGCATGGATGTCAGATGATATATTGAGGTATTATGAGCTAAACGGAATCGGATTTCCGGATCTTGAGCTTTGGTGGATGTTAGATGGTGGAAATGAGTTTTTGTTTTATCTTCTAGCAGGGCTTCAGTTCGGGCTCCTTGCGGCAATTGTGGCATTAGCAGCCGCGACACTGTCCTTGTTTATCAAAAACAAAATGATGATTACCATATTTCCGGTTATCTGTCTGTATGTGATGTTTGAATATCTGTCCGGTATCCTTGGATATGGATATGGCATTTACCAGTTGTTCAATATTTTTTGTAATTATACATTTCTAGGAAATCATTTCTTTTTAAGAGCATGCATTGAAACGGTGGTTGTATATGTTGTGCTGATGATAGTTATCTATAAAAGGATTAAGAGGATGCTGCGCCATGAATAAGAAAACGGGATATATCACGTACTTAAAAAACAATTTAATATCCAAGCTGTTTTCAAGCCGTATGTTATTGGTATTGGTCGTGCAGATCATATTTCATGACCGGTATTTGCGGTCGCTCCGCAATTTGGCAGTACAGTATGATGAGCAGGTAAGTCCGTTTGTATTTCCGCTTTTGTGTGGTGGATTGACGTTTACTTTGTTGTTTGGCTTTTGCGTTTTGTACATGTTCTCGGATGTTCCATACATGAACCGGAAGGAGATGTACTATCTTATCCGGTGTGGAAGGCGCGGCTGGGTTTGTATACAGGAGATTACGATTGCATGTATGTCGATTGCGATGATTGTGAGTGGGTTTTTGTTCGATATGGTAAGGCTGTTTCCATACATTTCCTTTGCAGATAAGTGGGACAAGGTGCAATTGTCGCTGGCATATGGAAGCATTACAGCAACCGGCGTTGGATCAGAAATGGCAATTCTGCAAATGTATTCGCCGTGGCAGCTTTTGTTGTGGGGGCTTGGCATGGGAATCTTGGTCGTGAATCTTATAGGGAGAATCATGTACACATGCAGCTTGCTGTTTCGCCGACTGACGGCAGTGATAGTCGGTTTCATACTTGCCCTGATGCCGATTATATGTGCAAATTCGAGCAATATGTGGTCATTTGTATATTATATCTCGCCTATTTCATGGATTTATCCCGGATATTATATACATGCAATCAGTGTGCCGGATATGGTTTATAAGGTGGTTGTCTGCATCGGTGGTTGTGCAATATGTACGGTGATAGATAATTTGGTAATCCAAAAACGAGATTTTGATTGGAACATGGAGGAATGATATGGACGTAATACAGGTAGAGGATGCGTGCAAGGAGTTTAAGAAACATACGGTGCTTGACCATGTGTCAATCACATGTCAAGAAGGGGAATGTGTCGGGATAGTCGGTCGTAACGGTTCGGGGAAAACCGTGCTGTTTAAGTGTATCGTTGGCTTTTACAGTCTGGATGCCGGTACGATTCAAATACATGGCAAGGAACTGCGGCAAGGAGAAATTGTGAGAGATATAGGGATTTTGATAGAGAATCCCGCATTTTTGGAACGGTACAGCGGAAAGAAGAATCTTGAGCTTTTGTATACCATTCGAAATAAGCGGGATTCCAAGTATCTTGACAGCGTCATGGAGCAGGTAGGATTAAATCCGAAGCTGAAAAGCCGCGTTTCTAAGTATTCTATGGGTATGAAACAACGACTGGCAATTGCACAGGCTATCATGGAAAAACCCAACATCCTGATATTGGATGAGCCAATGAATGGCTTGGATGCACAAGGCGTGCAGGATATCCGCTCACTGCTGCTCGACCTGAAAAAGCAGGGCGTCTCCATGCTTGTGGCAAGTCACAACAAGGAGGATATCGAGGTGCTTTGCGACCGCGTCTACGAGATGGATGGGGGAATTATTGTTTGAGGATGAGGCTGGTGGTCGTTGTTTAAGAATTGAATGACGGTAAGCAGACTGTGTTTGATGCAGCAGTCGAGAGGATACAGGACTAATAAGTGAAGGATAATAAGGAATTATCCATCAAAAAAGCAATCCCACAAAAACACATTGAAGAATTGCTTGATATTTCTATATTTTAAAATTCTTTCTCGGATGCTTCGAAACCAAAATATCTCTTTGCTTTGCCATGGCGACATGGGTATATATTTCTGTTATATTGATAGAGCTGTGCCCTAACATTTCCTGAATATAGCGAATATCAACATCCGCCTCCAGCAGACAGGTCGCAAATGTATGTCGGAACATATGCGGAGTAATATGCATGTTAATAGCTGCCATATCGGAATATTTTTGAATCATTCTGCGTACTGCCTGATCAGATAAAGCATTTCCGTTTTGATTGACAAAGAAAAGGTTGCAATGGTCGATTTCGTTATGGAAGTCATTTCGATATTCTCTTAAAATGTTGAGAACGGATTCGTTTCCAATCTGAATACGGCGTTCTTTATCTCCTTTACCATATATAAGGATGGTTCCGTCATATAAATTTATATCTTGAATTCGTAGCGCACAAAGCTCAGATATGCGCATCCCACTTGAAAACAAAAGCTCTATGACAGCTGCGTTGCGCAGGGCATTTCTGCGTTGGTAAGCCGTTGAGGCATTCTTTCGTTGCGAATAAATAGTAGTTAATAAAGCTTCTATAACAGGCAAAGGAATTGTTTTGGGTAATTTAATCGGCTCGCGAAAATGTATCTGGATTTTGTAAAAGGGGTTCTGTTCAATAAAATCTTTATACTCCAGAAAATGAAAGAATGCTTTTACGGATGCAATTTTGCGCTTTGCTGTTTTTGGTTTGTATTGACAATGTAAGGAGGCAATGTAATCCTCCAGCATAGGTGCATTGATTTCAATTATTTCATCCGCACATATCTGTTCAGTAAATTGCCGCAAATCAATCCGATATGCTTTTAGTGTTTTTTCATCTAGGCATTTTTGAGAATGGCAGTGTTCCAAGTATTCTTTGATGAGTGTTTGCAGGTTGTTCATTTAAAAATCTCCTTTGTATTTATTTGCATTATAAAAAATATATTTTACATGATAACGGAGAAAATTTCTGATTTATTGGCATTTTTGTAGAAAATGAACATTTTGAAATTTTTGAAATAATTTATTGATTTTGCGTATAAACTGAATATATTATAAGAGAGTAAAGAAATTTGTTTGATTTAAGTTGTAAAATCGAGGATTGACAGAACAGAAGAAATGGTTTATTATTAACAATAAGAAATGGGTTTTCACCGTACATTTTGCTACGGCTTGCTCGTTTCTTTTTTTATTGCCAAAATATCATACAAATATTTCTTGCCATTTTCGGCATGGTTAATTAAAAGCCGGGCATGGAAGATGTTGTATCTGACAAGCACATCCTCCTCATAGACAGGAAGAGCAAAACGGACATCATACCGATACCAGCCATATTTCGCATTTTTGTTGTGCTTGTCCTTGTGATTTTCTTCAAAGGCTGGGTTGGCTGCTATCTGTATAAGCTCTGGTATTGCAGTGGCGGCGTTTGCCTTTGCTTTTGCATTTGCGCCCATAAGGTTTTTTCGGCTTTCTGATTCTGTATATTCTTCAGGTAGTTCGCTTCCGATATAAACACGTTCAGAATTTTCTTCAATTTCGTAATAATTCCCGACATATCCTTCAAGATACTGCTTTACATCATCCCAGTCAATTTGGCGTTTACCCTTGAAACGGATATCGTTAATCAAGACCAGTTTTTTACCATCTGCATCAGTTATAATATTTACATTTCTGTTTTCAATCATCACATTTATTCCTTTTTTTAATTTGTAAACATTGAACTGATTCTTGCGTCTTTTTCTATTTCCTTCCGGTTGAGCCAAAACCGCCGGCACCGCGTTCAGTTTCATCTAACTCATCCACAAGTGCAAAATTTGCGGCAATATAAGGAGTGATGACAAGCTGAGCGATTCGCTCCTCCGGCTCGATGACAGCAGGCTCGTTGCCGTGGTTGTGTAGAGCAACCATGAATTCGCCTCGGTAATCGGAATCTACAACACCGACCTTGTTGGCAGGTGCGAGATTGCGTTTGGATGCAAGACCGCTTCGCGCGAAGATTAAGCCTGTATATCCCTCCGGAATCTCCATTGCAAGCCCTGTGTGCACCATGACTGTTTCGTGTCCTGCAATGGTGAGCGGGGCATCAAGACACGCATAAAGGTCAGCTCCGGCAGCATTTGCGGAGCCATATGTCGGCAAAATTGCCTTCTCATTTAATTTCTTAACATTTACATGCATGGAAGTAACCATGTTATTTCTCCTTTCGCAATCCCGAACCTGTTTAGTGTTCTTCCCAGAGGCAGACCTCGTGCTTTTCAAATGATTTCTTCACGTCGATGATTCGCTGGTTTGACGAACCACGGAAGCGAAGCGACAAGTCTTTTTTGTCCTCCATAAATTCGCCGTCCACCAGAACATTGATGTAACTAATCATTTCCTTTGTCTCCGGCCATGCGACCATCATCTTTTCCTGTATGTCCTTTTCGAAATCATATCCGGTATAGCACCAGATATCCTTATCCGGATACAATGCCGTGAATCGTCGTAGCAAAGGCAGAAGCCCCTGCTGGTTCACATACTCAAACGGTTCGCCGCCAAGTAAGGACAGCCCTTTGATATAATCCGGCTTTAAATATTCTAATATTTGTTCGATTTCCTGTTCCGTAAATGGTTTTCCGTAGTGGAAATCCCATGTTTCCTCGTTGAAGCAGCCTTTGCAATGATGGGAGCATCCCGACACAAACAATGACACACGGACACCAGGACCGTTTGCGACATCAATGCGCTTTATATCTGCATAATTCATAACAAATCTCCTCTCAGCTTTTCAGACAGAGTGATTACAGATGTAATACACGAGCCTTGATTTCCTTTGTCTTGCCGACATTCCAGAAGTTTTCGCCGAGATAACCACATGTACGGCGTGTCACATTCATCTTCGAGTGGTCTTTATTTCCACACTGCGGGCATTCCCATTCATTGTTATCGTTGATAATGATTTCCCCATCGTAGTCGCAGACATGGCAGTAATCAGACTTTGTGTTGAACTCTGCATATTGGATGTTGTCGTAGATAAAGCGGACAACCTCCTCTAATGCCTCTAAGTTGTGGCGCATATTCGGTATCTCGACATAGGAGATAGCGCCGCCGGAGGAGATAGTCTGGAACTGGCTCTCAAACCGGAATTTGCTGAAGGCATCGATTTTCTCCCGCACATCTACATGGTAGGAGTTTGTATAATAGCCCTTGTCGGTAACATCTTTAATCGTACCAAAACGCTCCTGATCAATTTTTGCAAAACGATAGCAGAGCGACTCGGCAGGAGTTCCGTACAGACCAAAGCCAAGACCTGTTTCCTCCTTCCACTGTTCGCACGCACTTCTGAGACGATTCATGACACGGCGTGCAAATTCCTCGCCATCCGGTTCCGTGTGACTCTTGCCGGTCATAAGCTTTGTGACCTCATACAAGCCGATGTAGCCGAGCGAAATGGTGGAGTATCCATTCATCAAAAGCGGGTCTATCTTTTCGCCCTTCTTCAGACGTGCAATCGCACCATACTGCCAGTGGATCGGACTTACATCTGATGTGATACCGAGAAGCGCTCTGTGACGGCACATCAATGCCTCGTAGCACAGGTTCAGTCTCTCGTCGAGCAGCTTCCAGAATTTATCCTCGTTGCCCTTTGCGATGATACCGATCTGCGGCAGGTTGAGTGATACAACGCCTTGATTGAAACGGCCTTCCCATTTATAGTTTCCATTTTCATCCTTCCACGGAGAGAGGAAGGAACGGCAGCCCATACAGGAAAATACATTGCCCTCGTAGTTTTCACGCATCTTCTTCGCAGAAATATAATCCGGGTACAAGCGCTTTGCAGAGCATTGTACTGCAAGCTTTGTGATATAATCATATTTTCCGCCCTTTAGGCAGTTATGCTCATCAAGCACATAGATGAGCTTTGGAAATGCAGGCGTTACATAAACGCCCTTCTCATTTTTGATACCTTCTAATCGCTGGCGAAGGATTTCCTCAATAATCTGTGCATTTTCTTCGATATATTCGTCGTTGGAATCCAAATTCAATAACAGCGTTACACATGGGGACTGTCCGTTCTTTGTCATCAATGTATTGATCTGATACTGGATCGTTTGTACACCGGAACGAAGCTCATCCTTTAAACGATCCTGTGTCATCTGCTCGAGAATGGTATCATCAACGGATTCACCGTAATCATGGATGAGTGCGGATTTGTATTTGTCGTAGCTCCTGCGCAGATATTTGCCGAGATGACGGATATCTACGGATTGCCCGCCGTACTGGCTGCTGGCAACCGAAGCTATAATCTGTGTCGTTACCGTGCAGGCAACCTGAAAGCTTTTCGGACTTTCGATAAGCTTGCCGTTCATAACAGTGCCGTTGTCCAGCATGTCGCCAATGTTAATCAGACAGCAGTTAAAGATTGGCTGTAAGAAATAGTCAGCATCATGGAAATGCAGGACACCTTCATCGTGAGCCTTGGAGATTTTCTCCGGCAACAGCACACGGCGTGTCAGATCCTTGGAGACTTCGCCTGCAATTAAATCACGCTGCGTAGAGGCAACGGTCGCATTTTTATTTGAATTTTCCTCCATAACATCCTTGTTGCGGTTCTTAATCAGACTCAGGATAGAGTCATCGGTCGTGTTTGCTTTCCGAACAAGCTCGCGTGTATACCGATAAATAATGTATGTCTTTGCAAGCACAAATTTCCGGTCATCCATGAGCTTTTGTTCAATGATATCCTGGATATCTTCTACAAGCATACGAGGGCGATTTTTTGCCTCGATGCCCTGTACGATTTCTTCGATTTTTTCATCCGATACCTTTTCGTCTGGTTCTACCTCAGCATTTGCTTTCCGAATAGCTGTGATAATCTTGCTGCGGTCGTAGGTCACTGTGTGACCGTCTCGTTTAATTACTTTCATAAACCTTCTCCCCTGATAATTGGTTGTAAATTAGAAACCCGGTATCATCGCCCTGTGGCGAGGACACCGATATGTATTATAGCATTATAAGTTTGCTTTGTAAACACTGAAACACAAAATATAGTGTTTTATTTTATGTACAAAACTAGATGTTGCGATTTTTGAGAACAGAAAAGCTTGCTGAAATGGGGGCTTAAGTGCGCTGTTTATTATGAAAAGACTAGAAAATGTTGTGATTTCTTTGTGAATTACGAAAATAACCTTTTCATTTTCCCTGAAATATGATATAAATTCTAAGGGTTTAACTTTTTAATCCGTAGATTTATCATATTTTGGAAGGGATATATATTATGAAGAAACAGTTAAAAGCACTTGGCGTTATTTTAAGTTTGACGATGAGTGCGACGATGTTGAGCGGATGTGGCAAAAAGGTCGACGGTGTGGATCAGGCAGAGATGATTGAGAAATATGCAGCATATTGCGACCTGCCGAATTACGTGGGACTTGAGTATACAGAGACAAAGACAACGGTAACAGATGCAGATGTACAGAACCGAATCGACAGCTTATTGTCCGGTTATACAACAACGAATCAGATTATGGAAGGTACTGTCAAAGAGGGCGACAGTGTTAATATAGATTTCGTTGGAACTGTAGACGGAGTAGAATTTGAGGGCGGAAATTCAGGCGGTGCCGGTTATGATCTTACGATTGGTTCCGGAACGATGATTCCCGGCTTTGAGGAAGGGATCATCGGACATGATGTCGGCGAGACATTTGATATTGATGTGACATTTCCGGATGGGTATGGCAATACAGACCTTGCGGGACAGGATGCAGTATTCGCAATTACGATTAATTACATTTCCGAATCCATTTTGCCGGAGTATAATGATGCGTTTGTAGCATCTTATACGGATGCGTCGACGGTTGCAGAGTACGAGGAGTCTGTTCGCAATGATTTGGTTGAGCAGTATGCAGAGTCCGACAAGAGCTATAATCAGAGTGCAGTTATGCAGGTGCTGGTGGATTCCACGGTATATAATGAATATCCGCAGCAGGATATGAAGAAGCTGATTGATGACACGATTTCACAGGAACAGCAGAAAGCGGACAGCTATGGTTACTCACTCGGCGATTATGTGACAGCGGCATACGGCTTCTCAGACGAAGACAGCTTCCGCAAGTATGTACAGGATCTTGCAGAAGACTATATGAAGGAAAAAATTGCGGTTTGTGCGGTTGCAAAGGATGCGAATATCAATGTAACCAAAGAGGATGTGGATGCGTACAGACAGAAGATTATGGATTACTATGGATTCACGGATGAAGCGGACTTAGAGGGATATTACACGGATGAGGATATGGTTTACTATGCGCTTGCGGAAAAGGTAGTCGATTACCTGCTTGAAAACGGAAAACCGGTCGAGGCAACGGCAACGGATGCGTTGGTTGAGAATCCGGAATCTACGGACAGCGATGCAACATCCTCGGATGCGGAATAAAATAACAAAGAAATGGGTCTTTTAAACGTCAAGTTTTAGTTGACATTTGCCCCTATAAATGATATGATACCAAGCGCAACAAGCGGAAGTGGCGGAATTGGCAGACGCGCAGGCTTCAGGTGCCTGTGGTAGCAATA
>CAZLZH010000067.1:0-10867 GCA_964563955.1 uncultured Bacteroides sp.
TGTATGAGCAGATACGGAAAATGCATGAGCTTCAGGAAGAGTATCTGGTGGTGGTTAAGTATGATGTGAAATCATATGGAGATTTGTTCCGCTTGAAGCTGCGTTTACAACAGGTGGATGAGGAACTGTGCAAAGTACAGAAGGAAATGTACCGAGACAGGGCTTTACAGAAAAGGTCATGCAAGACTTCAGAAGAATTGGAATCGTTTGAAGCGTCTGAGGATGATTATCAGGAACGATTAGAACAGATTAAGCTTCAAAAGAAGGATAATCGAAAGAAGCTGAAAGCGGTGGAGCGGTGCCTTGAGAGGGATGGAAGTCTGGCAGAGGCTGAATTGGAACTACGGATACCTGTTGGAGATATGGAGGATATGGCGGAGGTTGAGAATGATAAAGTGCCGGAGGATCCATATCGGGTGCAGAAGGTTGTGGAAGTAGAGAATACTGCTTTGGATGATGTTATGGAAGCAGATGTAATTACGAAACCAGAGTTTGAAGCGGTTGTAGATGATGAGCTTGATACAGAGGTAGAAGCGTTTGAAGAGACTGCTATTACAAATGCTGAAAGCGTTGTAGAAACAGATATTGATATGATGGCAGAGAGTGTTGAATCTGGCTTGCAGAATGATGATATTCGAGAGTATGGTGAAACGGTGAGATTACCATCTGATAAGGCTGATTATATGAGAATGAGTGTAGCTGAAAAAGTCCGTTGTTATCCGTTTGACAACAAGGGAACAGATGCAGCATTTGAGATGGTTAGGACTTATTTTGGAAAGATTGGTATGGACACAAGTTTTGATTCTGTTTATGAGGAGACTAAGCTTCTGACAGATTATTATGAGAAACAGAAGGAAGAAGAATTTATCAAAGAGAGAACAGAGCAGATAATAGAAAAGATGGATATGATGGGGATTGATGCAGAGAAGTTTTCAGAGTATCCGGTGGATGTGTTATCTAGGACTTTTGATTTTGGGGATATGGAGTATTTTGACGGGATTAAGATGTTTAATCGTGTAATTGATAAGCTGGGTGTTGATATGACACATCAGAATCGGTATGAGATGTTTGATAAGATTTATGAGGAGGGAATACGAGAGAAGAAGGATAAGATTAACAGGAATAATCGGTGAGGGGAGTGATTCAGGTGCTATGGTGGAGATGCTATAGCACCCAAATTGGTATCAAAAAGAAGCTGGCGCATAGGGAGAAAAAGTATGCAGTTGTGGATAAAACTGCGGAAACCTAAGAAAAATTCTTGCTATTGTTCGCGAAGAGGAATAAAATAAAGAGTAGCGTATTGTATCAGCTTCTATGGAGGATAATGATGGACTTATTAACCACCGCTCAGGTTGCAAAAGAATGGGGAATTTCTCAAAGACGTGTTGATATTTTGTGCAAAGAGGGAAGGGTTGAAGGAGCAATTATGATGGGAAACCGATGGTTTATTCCAAATGATTCTCCCAAGCCGGAAGATAAGAGACGAGCTAAAAATATTACAGATTGCGGAGGAAATCCTCATGGCTAAAAAAACTAAAGAACAAATCAGTTTCAATATGAAACGGGTTAAAAATAAAGATTCGGATATAGAACTGATACTTCGAAAAGAACTATGGAGCAGAGGTCTCAGATACCGAAAGAATGTTACCGGAATAATTGGAAAGCCGGACATTGTTTTCAAATCAAAGAAGGTCGCAGTTTTTTGCGATAGCGAATTTTGGCATGGTTATGACTGGGATAATCGAAAAGGGGATTTTAAATCAAACAAAGATTTTTGGATTTCCAAGATAGAAAGAAATATTGAAAGGGATAGAGAAGTAAACAAAGCGTTAGAAGATGAAGGTTGGAAAGTCCTTCGCTTCTGGGGAAGAGACATAAAGAAGCACTGTAAAGAATGTGCTGATGTGATACAAAAAGCGTTGGAGGAGACCAATGACTAATTTTGAAAACGGAATTTTTCAGCCTTGTAAGGAATGGATTGCCGAACAAATTGATTCTGGGAAGACATGGGAAGATGTGAAGGCTTATGGAGAAGATGAAGCAAATTTAAATATGTTAAAGGATGACGAACTTTTCCCGTTAGAGATGACACCTGAAATGTGGACTGAGTTTGTTGAATACTACAGAAGTATAGTTGTATCGATGCAAATAGTGGATGGCGAAGACGTTGTAGCTATTGATAAGGGAGGATTAAGCAATACATTTGGAATCCCGTCCGGGTATTCTTCTACTTGGGAAAGTTATAAGAAGTTTCTTGGAAGTAAAATGAGCCCGGACTCTATTGCTAATTTGCAAAAGAGCTGTCTGTGGATACTAAATCATCTGAGTACGGATACAAGGATTTCAGGTGAGGTTAAAGGTTTAGTGAACGGTAGTGTTCAATCAGGGAAAACCGCCAACATGGAAGGCTTAATCAGTATGGCAGCTGATTATGACTGGAACTTCTTTATTATTTTGTCAGGTACAATTGATAACTTAAGAAAGCAAACGAAAGATCGATTTAAAGTAGATTTATGCAACAGTGAAGGTGTACTCTGGAGAGTGCTGGATTTTACGTCTGAGGACAAAAGATTCACGGCTGATGAACTGAAACTTAATTCATTGAGTGGAAGTAAGAACTTCTCAAATAGATATCTGACTGTTTGTCTAAAGAATAGAAGAAGATTAGAAAAGCTAATTGATTGGTTATACAGCGATCCGACTCGAACTAATAAATTAAGAATCGTTGTTATTGATGATGAGGCTGATCAGGCAAGCATTAACACAGCGGATATTACTCCCGATGAAGAGCAGGAACGATGCGCTATTAATCAAATGATTGTGAATCTTGTCAACGGGAAAAAAAGTGATGGATCAACACCAGAAGTCAGATTTCAGTCTATGAATTATATCGCATATACAGCTACACCATATGCAAATGTATTGAATGAGGCACCGGGAGAGTCCTTGTATCCTAAAGATTTCATATGCACACTGCCTGAAGCACATGAATATTTTGGGGCAAAGGTAATATTTGGAAACGATGAAGAAGATGCTCCGGGATTTCCGATAATCAGAAATATTCCAAGCGCTGATGAAAGTGAACTTAAACAATTGCATAAAGGAGAGTCGTTTAGATTACCCAATAGTTTTCAAAAGTCATTGGTATGGTTTTTGTGTGCGTCTGCAGTACAGAGAATTCGTGGATATAAGAAGCCACTAAGTATGTTGATTCATACAGCAGCTATACAGAATCATCACTTTACGGTGTATGAAAGAGTTCAGTATTGGTTAAACCATGATGAAAACATATTGGCATTGTGTCGGCAGGTATATGAAGAAGAAATATACAGCGTCACATTGGACGACCTTCTATCCGCAAATCCGGAGTATGGCTTTGCAAATCAAGTGGTAACAAATTATCCTTCGTTCGATGAGATAGAAGGAGAGATTAGAGAGCTGTTAAATGATGCTAGAAACATAGAACTTGGAGATGATAAATCACTTGAATATGGAAACGGAGTTCATCTTTGCGTGGACAACTGCCGTGCAAATAAAGAAGCTGAAGAAGGGACTTATCTGAGGATAGTATATCCGAATGCCGAGCAACTTGATAAATTAGCAAAAGCACCGGTTTTCATAGTTATAGGTGGAAACACCTTGTCTCGCGGATTGACCATTGAAGGGCTTGTTTGTACATATTTTGTAAGAACATCAAATTTGGCAGATACACTTATGCAGATGGCCAGATGGTTCGGGTACAGAAAAGGATACGAACTGCTGCAGCGAATTTGGATGACGACAGCAGTTGTGGAGAGATTTGAGGCTCTTACAAAAGTTGATATGGATCTGAAACGGGAAGTTGAAAGATTCATGAAACAAGGAATTTCGCCTGAGAAATTTGGTCCGAGAATTAGAAACATTCCTGAAATTGCGAAGTTTCGAATTACCTCAAAAAGAAAAAGTCAGTCTGCAGAATATGATGATTTTGATTTTTGCGGAGATAGTTACGAAACGACAGATTTCGAGAATGGCTTGATGTTACAAAACAACATTAAGGTAGCAGAGGATTTCATTGAAGAAATTGATAAAAACACTTCGATTAGACGTAGCAGTGTTGTAGGAGCATGGGTATGGGATAACATTCCGTATAAACAGATAAAGGAAATGTTTCTTGGTAAGTATGTTGTTTCCAGGTATTCTTCGCTATGCAATAATCTGCCATATTTTGGACAGTGGATGGATGAAATGAACAAAGACGGGAAGCTGATTAATTGGAATGTTGCTGTTGTTGACGGTGATAATAAAGAGTGCCCGTGGAAAGTTTCAGGAGAATATCAAGCTGGTTTGGTAGAGCGTTCAAGAAAGAAGGATAAAAAAGAACGTGATCCGAATTGGATTGATATTGGATCTTTACGTTCGGGACTGGATGCGTTATGTGATGTAGATGAAGTAAATCTGACGGAGGAACAACGGATCCACTTTAAATCAGTTTGCAAGACCAGGAAAGATATTATATCTGAACGTTGTAATTTCGGATTAGAGGATAAACCTCTTCTACTAATTTATAGGATAAAGAAGGATGGAGGAGTCCCGCAAAAACGTTCCGAACACTTGAGAGAAAAGATGGATGCTCAAAGAGACATTATCGGAATAAGTATTATTGTTTCCGGTGAAAGTATCGGTGAAAGTCATGCAAAGACACTAAGAATAAGGATGTGATTGAGAAATGCTTGATAGTCATATTTTAGGAATGGATTATGGAAGCTCATATGGAAGTGGATCATTGAAGGCTCTTCAAAATGATAATTTGCCTGAGATAGATCTGCTTGTTCGTGAAGCTATTCAGAATAGCTCTGATGCATCGCTTAGGGAATCGGGAGATTCTTTTGGCGTGAGTTTTAATTACAAGACGTTTTCACCAAAACAGTTTAATGATCTGCTAAGTGATGTGAAGGACATTCTTAATGAACGCTATCCTAAATCAGAAGCAGACTATCTTGAAATTAGAGATTATAAGACATCCGGTTTAACGGGAAGTGTCAGACGTGCTGAGGTAGCTCAATTTCCGGATGACCACGGAAACTATTTCAAACTTGTTTTTGATACGGGTAAAGAGCAAACAAATAGTGATGATGGTATGACTGGGGGAAGCTGGGGATATGGTAAAAGTGTATACTTCAGATTCGGAATAGGTTTGGTGTTGTTCTACAGTCAGATTAAAACTGATACTGGATATGAATCAAGGTTGATTGTTGCTCTGGTGGAGCATGAAAATTCCGAGAATGCAATTCTATCCGGAGTTCGTGAAGATGCAATCGGAAGAGCATGGTGGGGACGTCAGGATTCAGAAGATCCAACAGAATTATTGCCGATTACCGATGTCACTGAAATCAAGGAAATTTTGGATGTATTTGGTGTTGAACCTTTTGGGTTAGCTGAAACGGGAACATCAATTATTATTCCATATATAGATAAGGAAAAACTAATGGATGGAATTTTTCCAGAGCATTGCGGAATAAGTGAAGATGTAATTTCCATGTGTTCATTTAAAGACGATATTGTTGAATACACAAAACTAGCTATACAGAAATGGTATGCCCCTAAAATATTCAATAAAAACCTGGCAAAATATTCGAATCAGAAGTGGCTTGCTGTGCGAGTGAACGGAGTTGGAATTAAGAATACAGATATGAGACCTCTGTTTCAGCTTGTTCAAGAACTCTATACATCGGCACTAAGTGCAAATAAATTTGGAAAACAAGATTATAATTCGGAACTGTTTAGAGGAATTAAATCAGTCCCCGTACCGTCGAAAAAAGTTCAGGGAGATAGAGCCGGATTTGTTTCTACGGTTATTGTCACAAATAAAGATCTGGGAAGTACAGGTGCGATTATTCCCCCGCAGGCATACTTACGATTATTTGGGACGCTTACCCAAAATGATCCTATAGTAATGTACGCAAGAGCTGCCGGAATGGTTCTGGATTATAAGATAGAAGGTAGATGGACCAAGGGATTGATTAAACCTGAAGGTGAAGATGAAATGTTGATTTCGTTCTTTGTGCCCGATTGTGGTTTAAAACTGAAAGAAGATAAAGTTCTTGGTGAATATAGTGGAATGTCGTTGGGAAACTATCTAAGAAAATGCGAAAAATCAGATCATATGGCGTGGACCGATCCTTCGTCTTTAACAGTTGTTACGAATATTGCTTCACAGACAACAGCAAAAATAAATGACTGTTATAGGGCGAAATCATCTGCTGAATCAGAAGGAACTGCAAGTAAGCTTTCTGGAAAACTTGGGCGCAGATTGCTTCCAACATTGTCTTTTGGGAAAAAGAAAGGTGGTTTCGGAGGTTCAGGAGGAGCAGGTGGTTCCGGAGGAACAATTAATAATCTTGACTGCATTTTAAGACAATCAATTATCAGTGCGGATTCTATGACGATAGAATTTGAACTGAGATTTAAGAATATTAGAAAAGAAGCGTTTATAGGAGTGTTTATTGAATCAGAAGTAGGCTTGATGGATGCGAATTCTTGGAAAACAGGAATAGGTACGGTATTCCCAATAGAGATTCCAATAATAGCAAATTGCTCAGTTCTGGCACTTAATTCAAATCAAATGCTTACGTTTGATAGTAGTTGCACGAAAGAGAATCGCTATATTGAAAATGATTTTTCAACGATAGAAGTAGTCTACACTGAGGATGGAGATGTATTAGGATTCAAGGTGACAAATACAGTCACCAATGCTGTTGTAAAAGGAACGCTGACATTGAAATCTCGTAATAAAAAGTACTGTTGTACGGTAAAAGAAGCAAAGGAGCCGGTGGTTTAAATGGAGAATTTGTATTTTTATCCTACATTAACTGAAGAATTGCGTGAAAGAGCAGGTTTCACAATTTCCTCTTTTGGCTTTTCATACTTTTATGATGATGAATACAGAGATTTGAAGCAAAAAGGAAAAAATACTGTTAAGCTGGAAGATTCATGGGAGTCATGGAAGATTGAAGCTGATGGGTTGCATTTAAAACGTGAGATTACCATTGAGTACCCGGAAGTTTTGTATGGAGAAAAAGGCCTTGCTTGCAAAGATGCTGTTATAGGTACATGTATCATTTGGACAAATAAAACGTTAACGCAAATGGGAACGATTTTGCCTGCTTCGGAATTCAATTCCGGAGCAATTCGACATATCGTTTTTGAGCATGACTTTAAACCCGGAGAAATCCAAGGGGATCTTGAGCTTGAGACTGTACTGTATATAAAGAGACCTGCAGAAGTAGTTTTACCTAATGAAGAGCGATTAATGAATGATTCAGGAGTAAATGTTGGTGTCTTGGATGTTTGTAGGATTGATTTTGGAAGCATTTATATGGACTTTCCTATTCAGGAGGTTAACTCAAAACAGCAACCATTGTGGTGGTTGGAAATTGGTGATTGGGCAGACCCTCGTCAAGATTTGTTTAACGAAGATAACTTGTGCCTATATCTGAATTCTTCTTATGATTGTTGCCCGAAGGTAGGGGACGTTATTAAGAATGTGGATGTGTTGATAGAAATTATTACAACCGCTTATACGATGATTTTTCAAAAAATCATGGAAATGGAGTGCTTATCACAGACGGTTAATGATGTTGATTTGGAACCGGGAAGCATAAGTAAGATAATGTTTTATTTCTGGAGCGGATGTGATACTCCTATTGATACTTCTTCAGTAGAGCGGATGCATAAAACAATATGGCCGAATGTTGCTGCTATGATAAACGGAGGTGACGAGGTATGATCTCCATAAAAAAGATGACTAAGGCTCAGGCAAAAGAATTTGTGTATTCGGTAGATAATTTATCGGATGCTGCTTTTGCAGACTTAACAGCTCAATGGCATTCTCATTCGATTACGATAGAGAATCCTGACTATGAAGAGCTAAGGAAGAAAGTACTTGATGCATATGAGGAGGCGGCTGCAACTAATGATGGATATCGGATTGACCTTGATGTTGGATTATGTTTGTTTGAGATATTAAGTCCGGAAAAGGGATTTACATTAGTTATGGCCAATGATGATGATATTTGGAGATACCTTTCATGCAAGATTTTTCCGGATATTACATATGAAAGATATCCCAAACCGGCAAAAAATGATATTCGTTTAAATAAAAAGCGTTTCTATCTTCATACAAGAAGAATTTGGTTAAAAACATTATGGTGGTATGTTTTCCTTTCGTGGCAAGGAGATACAAAAAAGACAAGAGCAGTATTAAAAGATTTTGGAACTGATACAATAAGTGATTTCATCGAAAGAACGGGGCAGGGATACAGAGTGTTACTATATCGGCAGCTGATGAGATCCTATGCAAACGTAGAAAACAAGTCTTCAGATTTGTTTAATGTTATTCAGAAGCAAAATCTGGTCAATTGCAGAACTGTTGAACCCGGGCTTGTGGAAGGTGCAGAGAAAGGATATGTAGATTCGTTGTTCAAACAATTATCGGTAGGTGAAGATCATGTTGATTGAAGAAATATTGGCCAACTGGGCTGGAATGCCAAGTGCAAATGCAATGCCAAGTGCAAATGCAATGCGTATATTTAGTTTAAGTAATGCCGGATATATTTCATGGACAATTAAAACTGCCGCGGGGTATGGAGTTGCTATTCCGGTAGATAGCGATGAAGAGATCTCTGAATATTTTGCCGGAGCACATTATTTTACAGGTGATATTCTCTTAGATAATTCGAGCAAAGAGCATGTACTGATGTTGGTGACACAAAAGGAAGAGATTAAAGAGCAGTTTGCAGCTTTGTGTGCAGAACTTTTGGCACCGGGAGAAAACGGCGAGTTGAGAAAAGAACTATCTCAGTCACCTGTAAAATGGTGGATAGCGTGGAAGGAATTGCTTGGTAACAAAAATGTTGAGCTGCGGGTTTATGATGCTTTGGGAGAGTTGTGGACGTTGAAGTATCTGGCAAAACATGGTGAGCACGCAGAATGGAACGGCCCTGATGGTGCGACTTATGATATTGATTGCGAGACATACTATACCGAAGTAAAATCTACAACTGCGCGAAATAAGAGGCAGATTACGTTAAGTAATTTATTCCAGCTGGATCCTCCGGAAGGAAAAAAACTATTTCTGATATTGTGTCAGTTTGAGTCATCTTTATCAGGAATCAGTATTAACAATTTAGTCGATCAACTTGAAAGCCTAGGATACAGTCGCGCTACACTTAATAATAAACTTGAAAGATTGGGCCTTGAAAAGGGAATGTCTGCACGAAAAAGGTGTTATGTATTGCATGCAGCGACTAAATATACGGTGGATGAATCGTTTCCGGCGATTAGGGAAACATCATTTGTCGGAGGAGTGCTTCCAAGTGGCGTTATGAGTATTACATATACGGTTGCATTGGATGGCATTTCCGGAGAAAATATATTGATGGATGGAGAATGATATATTTTATGTATAGGACAATAGATTTATGTGCCGGAATTGGCGGAATAAGACAGGGATTTTTTAGAACAGGCGGATTTAGAAATGTATTATCGGCGGAGATTGATAAGTATGCCGCAGAAACATACAAGTTGAATTTTAATGGAGATGATCCATTAAATGATTTAACCAGTCCGGAGTTTAAAAATGAAGCGGAACGTGTGGGGTGCGATGTCTTGTTAGCAGGCTTCCCTTGCCAGCCGTTTAGTAGCCAAGGAAATAAGGATGGATTTGAAGATCCGACTAAGGGAACCATTTTTTTTCATATAAAACAGATTATTAATCGAACACGGCCAAAAGTTATTTTTCTTGAAAATGTGCAGAATATTGTTTCGCATGATAAGGGAAGAACGATTCATGTGATAATTGATTCTCTAGAGAAGAAGTTAAATTATAAGGTTATTGGAGTTACATATGATGAGGAGGGTAAGTTTGTAATCAAGCATAGTAAATTGGTACGAAATACAAAACATTTTGGCCTCCCTCAAAATAGACCACGAGCTTTTTTTATAGCGTTTGATAGACGATTGTACGATGGTTTATTCGAAGAAATTGATGACAATCTACCTGCAGAACTTTGGAGAACGATACGTAATAATCCTCTATTAAACCGTAGTTTGGACCAATTAATAGAGCCGAATGTCGATATACATTATTATATGTCAGCAACATATTTAAATACTTTGATTAACCATCGGAATCGTAACAAGGAAAATGGTAATGGTTATGGTTATTGTATAGTTAATGATCCTAATAGAGAACAAAGTACTGCAAATACGATATTGGCAACAGGCGGATCCGGAAAGGAACGTAATCTAATTATTCAGCAAATGCCAGAATATGATCCTAATGATCCTGTAGTAAAAAAGAAGAAAGGTGGGCTTAATAATAAGAATGTCCGAATTATGACACCAATAGAATGGGGAAGACTGCAAGGCTTTATTGAATACGGATTTGTAGATGAAAATGGAGTAGATCATTTCAGATTTCCGGAAAATATGCCGGAGTCGCAAAAATATAAGCAGTTTGGCAATTCAGTATCAATTCCTGTTATTGAAACGATGGCCTATTATATTCTTAATTGTATGGAAATCTTTAATGAACATAAAGAGAAGATTATTCTTAATTATGTTGGATATTATGGGAAAATTACCAAACGGAAGGTGGAGGAATTGTTTGACATTTCAGAAGAGGAATCAGCTAAATTACTACATAAAATGCAGAGAAATAACTTGATTGAATGCTCCGGAAGGGGCAGAGGTGCTGAGTATACATTACAAGATTAGAGTCGGGAGCAATAAAAATGGCTGAGAAAGAATGCGAGATGTGAGATACAGGAATTATTGTTGTACTGTATTATGGTGTAGTTGCAATACTGAAAGACTGGTTAGATGA
>CAZLZH010000068.1:0-10795 GCA_964563955.1 uncultured Bacteroides sp.
AGTAACTAATCCACTAAAACTTGTTCCAATAATCATACCTACTGCAAGACTCATAACATTTCCCTTCAGGGCAAACTCCTTAAATTCCTTCAAAAACTTTTTCATCTGCTTTCATCCTTTGTTTTTATATATTTATTTTACAATCAGAGACTTTCCGGTCATCTCTGCCGGCTGTGGCAGCTCCAGAATCTCAAGCAGGGTCGGTGCAATATCTGCCAGACAGCCGCCCTCACGAAGTGCCTTACACGGCTCATAATTGTAGAGGATAAACGGAACCGGATTCGTTGTATGTGCCGTATGCGGTGCTTTTGTCTCGTAATTTATCATCTGCTCGGCATTTCCGTGATCTGCACAGATAAACAAAGCTCCATCTACCTGCTTTACAGCCTCAACCGCAGCACCTACACACTGGTCAATCCTCTCTACCGCAGCAACCGCTGCCGGAATCACACCGGTATGACCTACCATATCCGGATTTGCAAAATTGATAATAATCACATCATACTCACCGGATGTAATTGCGGCATTCAACTTCTCTCCGACCTCCGGTGCGCTCATCTCCGGCTTCAAATCATAAGTAGCAACAGCCGGTGACTTTACAAGGATTCGGCTCTCGTCCTTGTTCGGCTCTTCCACGCCGCCATTGAAGAAGAAGGTTACATGCGCATATTTCTCAGTTTCAGCCAGACGAAGCTGCTTCAAACCATTTGCAGCAAGATATTCGCCAAGTGTATTGTCGATTTCCTCTTTCTTAAATGCAACAAGCTTGTTCGGGATTGTCTCATCGTAATCCTTAAAGCAAACATATACAAGCGGCATACGACCATTCGGACGCTCAAAGCCGTCAAAATCATCGGAACAGAAGGCTCTTGTAATCTCTCTTGCACGATCCGGACGGAAATTGAAGAAGATAACGGAATCATTCGGCTTAACAAGTGATACCGGCTTTCCGTTTTCCGTGATGACTGTCGGAAGTACAAACTCATCATACACTTCCTTGTCATAGCTTTCCTGCATAGCGGCTACCGGATCCTCTGCCTGAACGCCCTCGCCTGTCACAAGTGACTTGTATGCAAGCTCTACACGATCCCAGCGGTTATCTCTATCCATAGCATAATAGCGACCGGACATGGACGCTACCTTGCCAACACCGATTTCCTTCATCTTGGCAATCAACTCTTCCAAAAATGCCTTGCCGGATGCAGGCGGTGTATCTCTTCCGTCAAAAAATGGATGTACATATACATTCGAAAAATTTTGCTTTTTGCAAAGCTCTAAAATTGCATACAGATGTGTATTGTGGCTGTGCACACCGCCGTCTGAAAGCAGTCCCCAAAGATGCAAATCCGAATTGTGCTTCTTACAATTATCAATGGCTTCTAACATCTCCGCATTCTCAAAGAAATCGCCATCCGTAATTGCTTTCGTAATTCTTGTAAGCTCCTGATAAATGATTCTTCCTGCACCGATATTCATATGTCCAACCTCAGAGTTTCCCATCTGACCTGCCGGAAGTCCTACCTCAAGACCGGAAGCATAGCCCTTTGCAAACGGACACTCTGCCATCAGCTTGTCCATGACCGGTGTCTTTGCCATGTAAATTGCATTTCCCTCCGTCTTGTCAGTAAGTCCATAACCATCAAGCACCATCAATACAACTGGTTTTTTACTCATTGTTTGTCTCCTTTATGTGATATTATTATTTTCATTATCTTTCCAATTTCTGATTATATACATTCATACGCTTTTTTTCAAGATTCGTTTGGAGAAAGCTTTTACTTATAATACTCTCCAAGACTGATTCCGTTAATACCGAGCGGAATCTCATGGTCGAGACCGATAAACTTATCCCCGTTATTCCACAAAACTTCCTTTACAAAAGCATATTTTTCCTCATCCCATGTTGTAAAATCATCCAGAACCATGCCACCTGTATCCCCGGAATTCGCATTGAAGCACCAAAATGTATGATGCAGCCTGTACTCACCGATCAGCTGACGCATATAGGTCATCCAGATAATATTCGGTTCATTCATAAAACCGCCCCACTCGCCGATTAAAAGCGGCGCGATTTTATCTTCATGAATATAGAGCCAGTTATCGTGCCAACAATCCTTCATCAGACTGTCATAAGTATAGTTTCCCTCAAACCACGGCTGTTGAAATACAGTAGGACCATAGTCATGCGGAGAATAGACGAGCTTGTTCTGATATTTGCCAAGCTCGACCGGATAATCCGCTACCCCACGGAGATTTCCACCCCACCAGTTAAAATAATAATCATCCTCATTGGTCGATGCATAATCACCGTTTTTCTTAATATCAACCGGATAAATTTCTGTTCCCTCTACTAAAATCAGCACATTTGGATTCGAAGAAAGAACGGCATTTGCAGCCTGCTCTGCGATATATTTCCAGTTGTTACCGGATTCCGAGTCATTCCATATTGCCGCATTCTCTGCCTCATAAGGCTTGCCATGCGGCTCATTTTTCAAATCATAGGCGATAATCGTGTCGTCATTTTTATAGCGGTCTGCCATCCAGGAAAGTGCAGACAGATAATCCTCCGTCGATATCCGCTCTGTATACCAGAGATTTACCGTATGCCCGCTTGCGTTTGTCTCTGCACTGTGAATATCAATAATCAGCTTCAGTCCGTTTGCGCGGCACTGTCCGATTACATATTCAAATATTTGCAGACTGTCCATTCCTACCAGATAATCATTTGTTGCCTGATTGAAGTTTGCATCCGGATATTCGCCCTTCGACCACTGCAAAATGAGCTCAGCCGAAAATGGTACACGGATAACATTAAACCCATGATTTGCAATCTCCTGAATCGACTGATTCAGGTCAGATGCCCAAAGTCCATCGAAGGTGTTGGTTCCCGTGTTATAACCAAACCAGTTAATACCGGTCAGCCATACCTCATTGCCATCCGCATCTACAATCTTATTGCCATCTGTATAAAGCCAATCATCCGTCGTTGGCTCCGGCACATCCATAGCGCCGTAATCGACATCCCGATCGACCGTTATATCACTTTCATCCTTTGCAGCGCTTTCTTTGTCAGTCTCCTGCTGCATTGTATCTTCTTTTTCAGCTTCCGTATTTTCAATATTCCCATTGTCCGCCGTATCTGTTTCTACACGATTTTCTGACGCTGTATTGTTTGCTGTTTTTGTGCCTTGCTTCTTCTGTATCTGCATACCGACAAGCAGACCTGCCAGAAACGCGACAGCCACAAGCTGTATGATAATAATAATTTTGAATTTTTTATTCATGCTGCCTTCCCCTTCTATTTATATGACTAATTTTGCCTGTTTTTCCGAAATATGTCAAGCAACAAAAAAACAAGCCGGTGTATACCGACCTGTCTTATCTTCGTGCGTCCTGCACAAGTTTTCCGATCACAAATGCCGCCAAAGCACAAAGACCTGCAATCATACATTCATACCTTACCTTAAGCAGCATCGTTTGCATATCCGTCCGGATTTGTTCGATATTCTCCGTATTTTGCACAGACAAGGAAAGTGCGTTCAGCTTGGCAATCACATTGTGACTTTCACTTTGATTATCCAACAAAACACGAAGCTCTCCCGCATTCTTTTTCAGGACAAGCGGATCCCCTATGCAAAACAGATACGGCTCCGACTCCTCTCCCACGTCAACCCGGACGATTTTCGCTGTTTTATACTGCTCTGCATCCGTTTCCATATAGGATACCTTCATTTCATCCGTCGGACTTTCATAGCCATATGTATAAAATACCTGTCGGAGTTGCAAAAACGCCATATCGTTTGCATAAAATGTCTGCATAGACGACGCCTGTTCTATCCGATAAGCCTGCCGGATATATGCTTCCTCTAACATAGAGCATGGCATCTGCATTTCCTGTTCTCCGTTTTGAAATGTAATTACCTGCTCCAAATTGCGACCTGCATACAAAACTGTTTCCACCTCCGACAATGCCCGGACTTTCTCATCCGACACACTTCCCTTGGCATCTACCGCAATATATTCTACATGCTCCGCCATTGCTTTCGCATACTCTATAATATGTACAATTACAAAAGCGAATGAAACCATCGCAAAAATACAGAATAAAAACATGAGCTTTACCGAATCATTCTGCTTTCTGAGGCGCAAGATTTTCTTAATTAACAATCGCACCGCCTCCTACTCTTCATCTCTTTTATTTCTGATTTTCCGAATGATAAACACGACAAGAAACGCTGCAAGCAATATACCGACAACCGCCATAATCAACCACCACTGATTGACGTCATCCTCTTTTACCTGCTGTTCTTGTGAAAACGGAGAATTGATTGTAACGGAAAATTCTGCCGTTTCCTGAAATTCCTGACCGCTTTCATCCTCATAATAGTATGTAACCGTTCCCTGTGTCTGCCCATACAGACTATCTCCCGAAAGTGAGCTGACAGATACCTGTGTGACATTGCTTGCGGATGTTCCGGGTTCCATATCCCCGATAAAAATCGTTCCCTCCGGTGTCAGTCCGTCCGCAACAAGCTCAGCACGCACATTATACACCTTACTCCTTCCGAGATTCATCGCCTGAACCTTCGCCTCCACCACATCAGCAACCGTTACCTCCCTATCAATCACAAGCGAATCAAACTGCATCTTCGCCTCCTGCGTGATATCCAGCTTTGCTTTGCCTGAGGTCGTATATGTATTTCCATCGCTATCTGCATAATCCATGGAAAGCTGTAAATCATATTGCCCGGATGTTACCGCTGCACCGATACGATACTCAAACGAGACAGTATAAGCGTCCTGTGCCTTTACGCTGTCTACATAGACACTATCCGACTTGCTGAGCAAAGTAAAGCCTTCACTTTCTGTACTAATCGATACCGTCATGTTTTTTACAAGGTTCTCCTTGCTTGTGTTCCGAAGCACAATCTTTGCTGTTACGGTATCTCCCGGGTAGATCTCTGTTTTTGAAAATGAATAAGATTCCACCATCATCTTTGGCGCAAAGGTCGGCAATGGCTCCTCCACCGCTTCCGTCGTAGGCTCGGCGTTCGGATCGATTCCGTCCGTGATTGTCACATAAGTCGTAAATTCCTGACTGATTTCATTTCCGGACATATCCTTTCCGTTGACTGTGAGAATCACAGGATAGCTGCCGTTTAAGCGCGTTTCTTTCAGATCAATCGTAAAATCTGCCACATATGCCTGCATTTCCCCGGCATTGTCATTTACCTTAACCGTTTGCATCCGGATTGTCTTTTCATAGTTTTTAAATACAAACGGAGCAGTCTGTGCGTCCCCAAGATTAAGCTTTGCACAAAGAGAATCTCCCCGAATCAAGCCCTCACTGATAATCGGAAAAACAAGTGTCACATGGTTATCGGAAACAGACGGTATATACCCGTCTGCATAGGTACGTGTCATACCATTATACTTGTTCTGATTATCTATGGATAAGGTAACGGTTTCCTGTTTTTTCTCCTCCGTTGTGGCTGCATCCTGTGGTGCCTGTGTTGTCGGTACATCCGATTCCGCCTGATTCATATAAAACAGCGTTATATCGTCTGCATTTTGTTTTTCCATGGCATCACAGACCGTACCATGACATATACACAAAACGAACAGAGCTATCAATAGATTAAAAACAATGATTCCTTTTTGGTCTTTCATTTCCATGCATCCTCCATATCATGTACATTATCACAGAGCATCTCGATATCCTGCGCATTATGACTTGCAAGTAAAATCGCCTTTCCCCTTTCTTTTAAGGAATGCAATAATGCACGCATCTCCGCAACACCGGCTTTATCAAGTCCGTTAAACGGCTCATCGAGTATCAGAACACTCGGATCCTCCATGATTGCCTGTGCGATTCCGAGCCGCTGTCGCATACCGAGCGAATATTTTGCGACCGGTTTTCTCATATTGGGATCCAATCCGACCTTGAGCAGTGTATCCCGGATTTCTGTTTTACCGATCTTTGCTTTTATATCTGCCAATATTTTCAGGTTTCGGTAACCGGACAGATACGGCAGGAAACCGGGAGTTTCAATGATGACACCAAGCTCCTTCGGAAAATCGCATTCCGCTCCCACCTGTCTTCCGTTTACGACAATCGTGCCCCGGTCAGCGTGCATAAAACCGCAAATGCATTTCATCAAAACAGTTTTTCCGCTTCCGTTATTACCGACAACTCCATAGATTTTTCCGGGCGGAATCGAGAATGTTACGTCACACAGCACATGCTCCTTCCCAAAGGATTTATACACATGCTCTACCATGATTCCGCCATTTTCATTTTTATGCTCCATATTAAAACCTCTCCTAAAGCAATCCTTTCACAATTTACCGCATCTGTGTTCCGGTAAACGAAAACACATACCTTTTTATACGAAACAGGGAAAGCACAAAGAAAAACAAACTGGATATCATAAAGAACAGATATGATACCCAGAGCTTCGGCAGATTATCATATCCAAAGCTGTGCATGTAATAGGTCGCATGATTTAAGGGTGATATCCATCCGAACATGATATTTGCAAAACGCATCTGCATGGAATTGATATTGAAAATCCGGGCAAGCACTTCCGGCGTAAAAAGAAATCCGAATCCGGAAAATATAACGCCTCCTATCATTCCACCATTATCCCTGCACAAATTAAAAAACAATATAATGCTTGCCAGCAATAAGGAATATCCAAGCATCAAACCAAATATATGAAGCATCGTTTCATACGGAAATGATAATTCCATCACTTTAACAAACGATGGAACCGATATTTCCCTTCCGATATCCGAATACCCGAGTACCGCCGCCGTGTCACTCCACAGATTTGCCGGATATGCGAGACCTCCCGCAAGTATACAAGTGGATATTAATATAAAGCATAAAAACAAAAGGGTTGCCAGTATCATGTACAAAATCTGTCCAAGCATCCATATCTTTCGGTCGATGCGCACAAGGAAAAGCGGAACATCATTGGACAGATTCGGCATATCCGCAAATAACAGCAGCAAAAGCAAAGACACGAGCAAAACCGAATCCGCATCTCCGAATGTCCAGATAAACGGCTCGACCGCCTGTAAAATCGTATTATGCTCTTCCGCAAACACGAGCACTTTATCGGATAAGAGAAAGCAGGCAATAAATGCCAGACAAAATGCGAGCAGAATCTGCGGATTTCTTCGCCACCTCCGGAAATTCGCCATAGCAGTATAAAAAATCTGTCTGAGCTTATACACGCCCGATACACCTCCTAAGCACCTCGTAATAAACACAAAACAACAGCATGGAAAGCCCTGCAAGCAACAGCAGGATACCGGCATCTCCAAATACCCATACATGCTCTTTCATAAACCATTCGTATGGGTACAGGCAATAAAAATCCTGAAAATACCGTTCATACAGCATAACCAATATGTAATAAATGACAAATCCTCCGCCGTAAGCAATATAACGGCTGTTTGAAATAGCTGCAAGTGTTGCAGATAACAATGCCCAAAACATTGCCGAGGAAAAAATAAGCATCAGATTGATATGTTCCGGCTGCATCTCCACACGCAGATAAATCAGACAACCGAGCAGCTCCACAAGTCCGCCGCTGATTCCGCATGCAAAGAATTTACCGCCTATATATGGGAACATGCCGCTCCGATAAAGATAGGATTTTAAATATCCGCTCTGATAATCCAAAAGCCATGCCGTCGCATACGGAAATGTGGCAAGTACCGGAACTGACGCCCGAAACAAATCGGAATGAAAGCCCGCCTGCTTTAGGATGATAAACGCAAGCAGAATGCCTATCACAAAGCCTTTGGAGCCTATCGCTCGTTTTAAATCCGTTTCAAAGCTGTTCATATTTAATATCCAAGCTCCTGATTGATGACCGAACCATCAATCGCATTTATACTCATGACAACTGCATTCGTTTCTGAATAATATCGATCTCCGACCGGTCCCTCTATGGAACCGACAAATTCCCAAGCCGGTACAAGCAAGCCTGTGTCAAAGCTGTCCGGCTCACTGATTCTCGTATAACGAAGCACTACCTTGTCGATATCGATCTTTACTTTGGAGGCTTCATCCGATGATGCATTTACCATCACAATCATCTGTTCAAAAATATCCTTTATCTCATCAAAGCTCTTTAAGGAAGCCTGATCGACAACCGTCTCTGTTACAGTAATCGGTGTGCAAAGGTCAAATCCGACGATGCCGTTATCATTGACGATCACCGTAACGCCTTCTCCGTCCCACATTTTTTTTACATATTCATCCCCCTGATAGCCGTCTGTGAGCTTTCCTTCTCCCTCGTTGCAGGCGAACACACCATCAATATTTCGCCGAAAGCCGAATACATACTCCTTTCTATACTTTCTATACTTTCTATACTTATAATCATCAGATTCTATATTCATATATGATGGCAAATCAGAATACAAGCCTCCGATATAATAGGAATAATCCGTAAGTCCAATCGCCTGTAAAAAGTCCTCTGCCTGTTTTCTTGCATCCTCCTCAGATAAATCAGCTGTTTCCTGTGTATCCTCTTCCGGTTCCAGCTCGTTATCGATAATAAAATCAATCTCCGGCTCTGTTCCATATTCCCATACAGCATCCGAATAATCTAAAGAATGTCCGTCAAAGCCGGATGTTCCTATGACCGGCGTTGCTTCCGGATAGCCGATTTTATTTGCACGATAATGCAGATAGTTTCCATAATTTTCATTGTTCTGTGCATAAAGAAATCTGTAGTTTCCGTCCTGTGCATCACTGATTCCATAATAAATTTCTCCATTCGGATTCAAACTGTTTTGCCATTCATAATAGCTGCTCGTACTATCTGACGCATATAAGGAGCTGACACTATGAAGCTCATTATCCGATGGATAATCCAAAATCTGCACCTCCTCCGGCGCACTTTCGTATTTTTCCTGTAACTCATCAATACTCGACTGATATTCTGCAATATATGTCTGCTTATCCTCATCACTATATGCACTATCCTGTTTTATGCTTTCTATATCTTGTTTATAGCTGTTAATTTCCAGCTCAATTTCTTTTTTCGTTGCAATATCAAGAACCGCACCATCATAAAACTTGATATCTCCGGCTATGGTTGTCCGCACCCTATCCAAAAGCTCCTGACTGATCTTTTCCTGTTCTACACGGTATATTGATAGTTTTTCCGTCTTTGGTATGTCAACAGATGCATCCACATTGACACTTACATGCATCGTTTCATCCTCTATTGTTGTTTTGTATATATCATAATTTTCCGCAAGCTCCGATACCTCTGTTGTTGCAGCCTCCGTATTTTCTGCCTGCTCGATCATCGCATCAAAATCCTTATTCGAAACGACCGATGAATCCGGACTTTTCTGACAGCCTGTCAACAACAACGATGTAAGCATCATTCCAATCATGCTCTGTTTTATTATTTTTTTCATAACAGCTTCCTCCTTTAAATATCCGCTTATGCAAAATTCACCTTCGGCAAATAAGTGGACACAGCCTGTAATCATTTTATTGGATATGAAAAAGGTCCATGTTGGAATCATCTTACCATGGACCCGGTTATCAAGTATTCATCAACTTTTAAACAAATTGTAAAATCATATGTGTGCCTTCCCCAACCTCACTTTCAATCGTAAGTAAAACGTCATGCCTTTTTAAAATGAGTGCTGTTAGAGCAAGTCCAAGCCCTGCACCGCCGTTTTTTCTGCTACGCGACTTGTCAATCATATAAAATGGCTCCAATATCTTCTTCTGCTCCTCCTTTGGGATTCCGCAGCCGAAATCCCGCACCTTAATGCAATTCTCCGTGGCGGACAATATTATTTTCTGACCAGAGCTGCTTGCCTTTGCCGCATTCTCTATCAGATTTATCAGTACTTCAAGCATCAGATCTTCATCCACCAAAAAGCACTCCTCTTTACACTGACATTCAAGCGTCAAAGCTTTTACATCTAATATGCCGCTACAAAGTTTTTTTGTCTTTTCAAACAGCTCCTTTGCACATATCGGCTGTTTATCCAACGCTTCCTCACAATCAAGCTCTAACAGACGCATCATTTTTCTTGCAAGACGCGAAATCCGGTTGCATTCCTCACTGATGTAGACAAGCGCTTCTTCGCGGTCAGCCTCATCTACTTTGACCGTGAGCAATGTCTGCGCATATCCCGATATCGCTGCGAGCGGCGTCTTCAGCTCATGAGTCAGATTTGCCATAAACATTGTTTTTTGATGTTCGGAATCCTCCAATTTTTTTGTCCGTGTCCAAACGGCCTCTGCCATCTGATTAAAAGTGTTTCCAAGATTTGCAATCTCATCATGCCCCTTGATCCTCACACGTTTTTCATAATTTCCGTCTGCGATATCCTCCGCCGTCCTATCAAGCTCCAGCAAAAACTTGAATGTGCGACGCAATACGAGAGATACAATAAAACTCATACCAATCAACACAAAAACAGTTATCGCAACCATTAATAATGTAAGATGATTTAATTTTTCCGATACATCATTGATATCCTCTATATGAATCAGGACGATATCTGCATACGTTGTATCCCGACTGACAATGTATCTTCCACTCTCATATTCAAGCTCCGCACTTTCTATATCATAATTTTCAAACTGATAAGCTAAATTGAGCAGCTCCTGTTGTGTAAAAACAGTATGATTGTAGACAAAATATGCACGCTCATCCTGCTTATATGCAGGAACATCCTTTTTATAGCGGATACAGACATCGTAATCATTATTTCTTGATTTAAAAAAATATTGAATTTGTTC
>CAZLZH010000069.1:0-10777 GCA_964563955.1 uncultured Bacteroides sp.
TCAAAAATACGAGGTCAAATCAATCCAGACTGGAATTTAGTTTTTCATTTGACCTGAGTTTGCCCCCTGTGTATCTATGCTTATTTCTTATGTATAGCAGAGCACCTATCGCACTCTGCCACTTTCTCTTCTTCCAAACTCCTTACCCGACTGCATTTCCATGGTCTTATCATAAATCCTCTGATAATCCTCATACACCTCATCAAACTCAAGTTTCAATCCGCAAGCCTTCAAAACAGCCATATGAAGCTCCAGATTATAGATATTATCATCCGGCAGGAATTGAAACAATTCTGCTTTCTCTTTATCCGTAAGACGCGGATAAGATAAACCCATAGAATTGATTGCCTCTACAATCTCCTCTGCATGTTGTTTTATGAAATTAGCACGCATTCCTTTATACACAAGTTTAGCCACATCCATAATTTCATTCCCATCAACATCTGACTTAACATCACGGAAGAAGGAACTTACCCTGCTATGCACTTCATCAATGCCCACTATCCTGTCAAATCCCAAAACACTTGCCATGTCTTCTGGGCTCATACTCATGAAGCTTTTATAAGTTACAAATGTGCCTTTGTCCTTGCTCTCGTCAACATCCGTTAATTTCACTTCAGATAAATTCTTGTCTACAGCATGCTCTTCGGCATCAATCTCGGCTTCTACAGGCGTTTCCACTTTCCCAACAACATTCCGGTCATTCTTCACAACATCTGAAACCGCAGTAACGTCATTCGTATCTTCCCAAACAAAATCCTGCACAACCGGCTCATGCTCCGAATCCCACACAATATCCATCACAGTCTCTGTCCTTTCATCCCCATATGGATACTCCGGCACTCGAACCGTATTACTAACTTTCTCCTCAATGCTAACCAAATCCAGCATAGTAAATTGCTGTAATTCCTTCTTGCAGCCTTCCACCAGCTTCAGATTATCCTTAATCTCCCTTTTCTCAGCCTTCAAATCATCCAGTTCTTCCTGTACCTTCATATGCCAGATTTGAAATTCCCGAACATCAGCCATTGTTTTACAGGCACGTTTACGCATACCGGATTCCTTGTAAATCTCTTTCTGTCGATTTGAAATGCGCTCCACATCCATTTCTTTCAAGACTTCATAAGTAACCAGACCTTCCACTGACTTTATATCGTTATTTACCAGAAATAGATACTCTTTCTGCAGCTGATGAAACTTCTGCAGTTCCTTCGCCATCCATGCTGCATTCTTATCAAACCGCTTCTGTTCCACCATGCGGATTCGATACATTTTGTGATAGAATTTCAGTTGGAATTCACTCAGCCCACTCCGATATAAATACAGCGGATTTGTTGAAATAAATCTCGGATGGCTGAAGCCCATATCCAAATAGTTTTTAAAACTTTCTTCCCCAAAGCGCTCGTCCAGCTTATCCAACTGGTGATACCACTTGCCACCGGGAACCTTTACAGAAAGATATTTTCCATATTCAAACTGATACCCGATTCGTTTCATCAGGAAAATAAAATGGTCCATACTCCCCGCATAATTCTGACAAAAGATTGCATCTGCCAATATCATTTCCTTAAACTGCTGCTCCTGCTCCCATTCCACGCGGGACAAATTCTTGGGTTCCTTGGCATACTCCGCCGGCATAATCTCCAGATTATATTCCTTACAAAGCTTGTTTGTAATAGGTTGCATTCTACGTTTCCATTCTCCCTTGCGGTATTCATATTTCACACCGGTAAACAAATTTACACTGTTGAATATCAAATGTGCATGCATATGGTCCTTATCGTTATGAACCGCATACACCGCCTCATACTCATCCTTCAGATATTCCTTTGCAAACCGCTCCACAATATCAAACGCAATTTCCTCCGTGGTTTCTCCCGGCACAAAGGAAATAATGATATGATACCCCTGCCTTTTATCCGTCTTCTCAAAAGTCATCTTGGTATCCATCATCTGTTCAAATGCGGTTTCCGGCAGGCAGTTTATACTGCCCACCAAAACATTTTCATTAGTCTTTTCCGGATTCTGAATATAAGCAAGAGCCTGCTCCAGGTGCCTTGAAGGATTACCCGTGCCAACCTCGTTTATATGCAATATCTTAGTGATTGCCATGTTATCAGCACCTCCTGCATCAGTCTCTTAATATCATCCAAATCCTGCCTAAGCCTGTTAATATGACTGGTATAAACATACCCCTGTGTATTTACAACCCTTGCAACCTGATTCACGTTCGTGGCAATTCCTGTTATCTGTCTGATAAATGAACTCCTGTCAGGTACAAATGTTGTATCTACACCCTTACTGTTTTTCACAAGCTCACGCAGGTACTCGCTTCTGTTTTTGCCGGCTTTCTTCGCATCCGACTCCAGCTTCATTAACTCCGACTCAGAAAGCTTAAATGAAATCTTATAGTCCTTCTTTTCTGACTTGTATCTTCTGTTTCCATCTGCCATACACATAACCTCCAAATCCATAATCTCCTGTTACACAATTCACACTTACCAATCCCATGGTCGTGCCCTCCTTCTTCTAAAATCTTTTTCAAAGTGCTGATAGCAAATCCATCCTGATTGCCCTCAGCATTGTTAACTTATTTTGCACCTCGCACTACGTGCTCGGTGTGTTTTGCGTTCACAATACTCATTCCCATGCAAGCATGGAATTCGATTGTTTACTTGTTTTGCAAGATACGGGAAAGGTCGGACCTTTCCCCGAAAAAAATATTCACCTTACGGTGAACACTTTTTTCGTCTTGGCAGGAGCACCTGCACCCCATATATGGCACGGTTCACATGCATAATACTGTCGTCAAATATGCGCCATCCGGCTTCAATTTGCCTCCAGATACATTTATTCATATATAGAACCGGCGTCATACTGACACCGGTTCAGGTACTCCTGCCACCACTTTGACGCCGGTAGCTTTAGACCTAATCATCATTCAGACCTTTCAAAAAGCTGATTGCAGAGCCTGAGAGAACCTTCTCAGCAGAAGTATCTGCACTTTCTTCAGTTTTCCTGTCCGATTGTCTGACCGCACCAATTACACCAGCTTCACCTTCTCCTGCCCCCACAACACTGGGAACATTATCGGTTTCTCCAACCATCACTGAATTCACCTGAACACTGTCTATCTTTTCAAGAATACGCGCTTCGGCTCCTTCCAAAAGAAGTCTCAGCTCCGGTTTCAATTCTCCTGCCACTACCTCTGCCAGCTTCTGCAACCTCTCACCAGACATATCAGTCCTGTCGGCTCTACTTCCCTCTTCGTGGACCTCCCGATAAACCAGCTCAATGCCATGCTTTATTAGCTCCGTCTGATTCAGAAAATGCTTCTCAACAAGCAACCGGTCCAGTTTCTCAACCACTTTTGCATCTGACTGGCGGTCCACATAGAGACGGCAGTTAAGCCGCCTCTCTCTGCCTAATCCCATCATGTGCACCACCTCACATTACGCAATCTGTCCGGCCAGATACTCATATCCCCTGGCATTAGCCCTGACATCTGTAACATAGGAAATGTTATCGCTATGGCGTCCGTATGCAGCCATAACCTTTGCTCCGCCACCCACATAATTAATGTTGGCAAATTCCGTATCATGACCATTCTCCTTCAGAATCCCCTCCACTCTCTTTACAAAAGCTTCAAGCAACTCATCCATCAGTCTCGTGTATTTCTCCGGATAGTTACAGTTTGCATTGCTGATATAGTCTGTAATAATACTTTCCGGTATCTCCTTACCAAACTTTTCACTGCTCTTACCCTTGATTTCCTGAATAACAGAAATCATGGATTCCGTAAAAGTTTCGCACCTGCTTTCCACCGGAACACCATCCTTCACATGCATGATGTCAATGGTCCAGGAGCCCACATCAACAATCAGATATTCGCCCTTCATGTCGCCAAGCTTGTCTGCCACCGCCGCGTAGCACTGCGGAAATGCTAGCACATTTTCAATGATGAAGCTGTACTGCACATCCTCATAACGAAACTTCACCGGTTGCTGCTCACGCTTCAGATACTTCACAAACGCCTTGCGAACAGTCGCAAAGTGCTTCAACGGAAGTCCTACACCAAGCACAACTCTGGCTCCGTTTGGTATCGAACCACTCAGACATTCCTTTGCCAAGGCTGCCAGCGTCAACAGATAATAATCATTATCTGCAAGCTTGCTGTCCTTTACACTGTTTCGTTTCTCACCAATCTTATAAAACACACCCTCAAATATCAGCGTATTGGCAGAGAAGGTCGGCTTTGTCGCCAACCTTTCCACACCATTCTCAAACACATAGTTTGCGGATTTCATCAAATGATTCCCGTGGTCAATTCCCACATAATAAATTCTCTTTTCTTCCATAAAATCTAATCCTCCTCTTCTCATTTCTCTGCCTGCTCAATATCTGCTTTCGCAGCCTTCAGACGCATCTTCTTATTGTAATCAATCATCTCATAGAGATCCGCATTGATTATCTCGTCCACTGTCGCCTCAATTTCCTGAATTCTAAAAATCATCCACATGGAATCAGAGGTGTCAGTATAGGATTCCCTTGATTTCTTAAGCTTTTCAGCCATAGAATCATGCAACTCCCAGCAGTAATCCTCAATGTCCTTCGCCTTAACAATAAGGGTTCCATCCAGAAAGTACTGATTGTACAAATGACGGTCATGCTCCATCAGCATCGACATCCAACGATGTCCATATTTTCCTACCGTAGCAAAGTCTTCAACATCTGACTCACCCCACATCGGATAGAAGAAGCCATCCACTTCTTTGTACTTAATCCCTAATTTCTCTGCAATTGTAGGTGTTGCAGTCACCTTTGTTTCTTCTTTCATAAAACGTCCTTTCTGCGCTATGCGCTGTAAAATAATAGTAGTTGCCTTAACGCTGACCCGCGGAAAGTTACTGCTCTCAAATGTTCTGCCCTGCAGAAAACCTCCTTTCTCATTGCCTCAATAGAAGCTATGTATAACAACTGTCCTCACCTGACAGTTCAATCATCTGTGACACCGGAACTCGTAAAAATCACCACTTGTTCCCTCATAAATACCTGCATAAGAGATTGCAAAATATGTTCCCGTCTCCAAAGAGAGCATCTCTGCAATATAATCTGCAATTCCTACCTCTGACACCAGCATTCTGCCGGATGTTGTAGAAGCTTTGTTCAAATCTGTCTCCACAAAAACACTATAATAGCCGTTCTCCAGTCCATCATACGGATAATACTCCGAATATTCCTCCCGAGTAATGCTCCCTTCTGCCAGTAGCCGGTCCAGGTTTTCCCAGACAAGAATCTTCCCATACGCTTTCGTTTTCTCCGTTGCCAGTGCCACAACGTAATTAGGATCATAGGCAACAAATTCTGCTTCTGCCGGCAGTTCCGCAGAGGTCCCAGCTTCTTCTGCCGGTATCTCTGTGGTCGGCTCATTAGCTGGTTCTGTCAGGGCTTCCGTAGTATTATTGTTAGTCGGTATTTTCTCCACTGATTCCTCCGAAGTCTCTGTTTCACCAGATTGCTCCATAACATCTGTTAATTCCACTTGCTCTATACCAGCCGTCTCTGAATTCATTGACACATTCCCTTCTGCCTCTCCTGTTGCTTCCCTTATCTGCGCGGAAGCATCCACAGATGTAGCCTCAGCTACATCTGCTTCTTCCGTTAATACACCAGCTTTATCAAGCACAGCATCCTCCAAAACACTTCCCATCACTGCGTTTTCATCATTGATACCAGTTACACTATCGCCTTTCTGCATTCCGCACCCACAACAACCGATTGAAAATACCACCATATACAACCGCTAATAAGAATTGTTTTCTCATACAAATCACCCTGCCTTTCCGAAACCTTAGTCCTCTGCTCTTTCCAGAATTTCCAGCACATGCTGAAGTGATGTCAAAAGCTCCTCCTTTGGCACCGCTCCCTCTTCCATAAACTGCAATTCCTCTAAAATAGCCTCCAAGTACATCTTCATGCTTTTCGCCACTTTGATTCCACACACCACACGAATCTCATGCTTCAATAGACAGTTCACAATGTAATCTCTTTTACTGAGACCACTTAATGCAACCTTAACATTTAATTCCTCCGCTTCTTCCGGTGACAATCGAAAACCTACGTTAACGCATCTGTACCGATTACACTTATCCACTCTTCTATCGCTCATAGTAGCTACTCCTTTCCAAATCAACCAACCAAATAATCGTCGATATTCACAATCTTACTATCATATACAACATCCTCATCATCTAAATCTTCTGAGCTATTTACCCTGTCGTTTTCAATGTCCAGCTTGTCTGCCATTTCTATCTGTGTAGACGGGAACAGATGAGCATATCGATAAGTAATATCAATACTCTCATGTCCTACCCTGTCAGCAATGGCAACAGCCGAAAATCCAAGCTCAATGAGGTGCGACACGTGACTATGGCGGAGATCATGGATTCGAATCTTCTTTACTCCTGCAAGCTTACTTCCACGCTCCATCTCATGATGAAGATAACTCTTTGTTATCTGAAAAATTCTGTCCGTATCTGCATACCCATACAGCATTTCAAAATAAATCTTCATCTCCTCTGCAAGAAACTTCGGTAGCTTTATAGTCCGATTACTCTTTGTTGTCTTTGGAGTTGTAATCAAATCCTTGCCCTCCAATCGCTGATAGGACTTATTAATACGAACAGTGTTCTTATTAAAATCAAAATCAGCTTTGGTAAGTGCAAGACATTCACCCAGACGCATGCCCGTCCAATAAAGCATTTCAAAGGCATAATAGGACATAGGCTTGTCTATAATCGCTTCTGAAAAACGCTTATATTCCTCTGTTGTCCAAATCTCCATCTCCTTTGTCTCTTCCTTTCCCATACTTCCTGCCAGTCTGGCAGGATTACTCTTGAGATTGTAAAATTTGCACGCATGGTTAAATATACAGCTTAACTGATTGTGCATAGTTTTCTGATAAGTCTTAGAAAATCCAACCCCATTTTCATCCTTATAAGCTAACATCTCATTCTGCCATTTCAGAACATCTGCCGGTGAAATTTCACTCATTTTCAGATTCTTGAAATATGGCAAAATCTTAGTCCTGACAATGTGTTCTTTGGTAAGCCAAGTATTACGCTTCAAACGTTTTTCCATATCCTCTGAATACAACTGAAAAAAATTTTCAAAGGTCATATCCAGATTGCATTCCTGCCTCACCTTATAATTCCGTTCATAATCAAGAGCCTCTCGCTTTGTTGCAAAGCCTCTTTTCTTAACCTGTTTATTTTCGCCCTTCCAATCCTTAGCATAGAATTTGACAAACCAGGTACCAGTCTTCTCATCTCTATACGCTGGCATAATATCACTCCTTCCAAAATTGCAGGAGCAAATGCCTATAGCACCTGCCCCCTATCCATATACCTCTTTAAGTGGCAATCAAACTGCATCCTCGCCATAGAATCTCTCCATAAAATACTTACGAAGCACCTTTCCATGGATGGTAAGACGTCCCTTTTTCTCAAGCTCTTCATTGAGTTGGCGCATCAGCTGATACGCCTTAGAACGTGATACCCCAAGGATTTCACATACCTCGTCTACCTGTATAAACATGTTCTCCATCCGCGTCACCTCCTTCTTCTTAAAAATACTCAAAACGGAAAACTGCTAATGCTTAAGGCGATAAGTCAGTTTAGCTTTCTCACATATCCTATACCGTCGGTGTTACAACCAGCCTTTAGCAAATACCTGTGGGCTACTCCTGCGCGAGTTCCTTTCCCACCCTTGACGGAAGTGTCTTCCCTCGCTCCTCCTTATTCTTAAGGTCTCCTGGCAAGGTCTGTTGATATAGGATACAACTCATTCAATTGTCAATGTGCGTTTCTGTTCTCTATGATAAGGAAATTTGTGATTAGGTACATTGACCGGAACTTGACCGAATATTGACCATTTTCACATTTCCATATAATGTTTCATTTCTAGTGCTTGTTTTTCAGCTCCTCTCTTTTTACATTTTCTATACCGTTCTGTATAGATTTTCTTCTCGCTTGTTATACTATACTATTTTGTATAGAATGTCAATAACTTTTTCTATACTTTTTTATTTAGTGTCTTCACAAGCAGATTTTTATGTGCTATACTACTTTTAAGCAAAAATGATTAGAAAGTTTTTCTATAGATTGGAGGAACCACAATGACAGTTGGTGAACGAATTAAGAAAATAAGAATATTCCGCAAGATGACCATGGACGAGTTCGGTGCTGCTCTTGGCTTTGAGGGAAAGAGTATGTCTGTAAGAATCGCACAGTACGAAACCGGTGCCCGCGTGCCTAAGGCCGATATGCTTGCCAAGATTGCTGAAGTACTTAAGTGCAATTACAAGGCACTTGATGATTACAGCCTTGGCTCAGCCGAAGACATTATCGAGACACTCTTCTGGTTAGAGGAAAGTGCTGCTCCTACTACCGGAAAGCATTTCCCTGAATATCAGGCTCCCGGCAATCTTATTCGCCTTGCAGCCATGACACCTGTTGCTAAGGACGCCGACGTCAAGCTTACCTATAACGATAATGAGTATATGGCATCCGGCGCACCGGTTGCTGTCACCTTTGAATATGGACTTGTAAATGATTTTCTTTTGGAATGGAACGAAATGAAAAACAAATTAAAGACTGGGGAAATCACCCCAAATGAATACTTCGAATGGAAGATTACATGGCCTCATGCGTAGTACCAAAATAGTACCAAACGACATAAAGAAAGCCCGCAAAGCTTGATTTTTCAATACTTTGCGAGCTTTTGAAAATTATTCGAACTCCTCTTTGCCAAGTTGTTACGTGGTGTTTTCGTTGGTTTTAATGGTAGAAACCATGGAGTTTTGTCTGATTTCTACCTGTTGCGTGGATTTTCACGGGATTGTATTGTCATTTTGTTGTCACATGCTTTTATAAGCTATAACACATGAGTCTGTGATTACAATTTTTGCACTTGTTTTTTTCACATACTCTCTTCACATTATTGTTATCCAATATCTCGTCACACGCATCACGTATTCGTTCGGCTGTATCTTCCAAATTTTCTGGCAATACAGCCCTTGACGAAACAACTTCATTTCCTTCAATATCAACAATTTCCAAAACATCTGCATCCTGCCCAGTTAATTTTTTATATCCTAATGCATAAATTTCAAGTTGCAAACGTTGTTCTAATTCAGATGGCTTTCTTTCGCCTGTTTTATAATCAACAATAATAACTTCCCATTTACCTTCAATGTTTTTCCTACGAATCAAATCAATTCTTCCATTTACCAAAATATCTTTTCTAAATGCAACCTCAAAATATTTCTCCACATATTCAACTTCACTAAACTGTTTACCATTTTCCTTTACAAACTTTTCAATACATGCCTCTGCTTTCTTTCTCATAAGTTCATATGTGTTGTTTGCATGACCGATATATGGTAAATAAAATCCCTCTTTTATATGATTCATTATCTCATCTGGTATTTCATCTGTTTCATTCTCCATTACATACTTATTTACCTCCTTAGCCATACTATGAATGGATGCTCCATATCCCATTCTAAGATTGATAGGATTAACAAATCCATATATTTGAGACAATCTAAAACCATATTGACAATTAAAAAATTGGGAAAGGTTTGTAAAATCAATCGAAAAAACTACTTCTTCTTTATTGTACGGTTTCCATCTCTCTCGTTCCGTATATTTACACAATTTTTCATCATACTCATAAATATAACCACTTGCTGTTCTTGCTTCACTTAAGAATTCTGATACCTTATTCGTTTTATTTGATCCATAATTCGCTCTTGTTAAGAATACGAATTTCCTGCTTCTCGTAACAGCAACATAAAAAATTCTTCTTTCGTCCTCAATTGCCCGACTTCCCTTTCCTCTAATAATTTGAGAGTTACCAATAGCTTCCTCTGGAAGAAAATGCCATTCACTCAATCCACCTTTTCCGCTTGATGGAAAAATATTTTTACACATGCACGGAATAAAAACAGCTGAAAACTGCAAGCCCTTGCTCTTATGAATTGTCATCAACTGTACACCTTGTTCTTTTTTAAATGCATCATCCAAATATCCTTCAGGATATTCATCATCTGTATATTTCAAAAAAGATTCAAATGTATCTATCTTTATTTTGGGAGAGTAATCATAGTTAACCACTTCAAAATCATTAATCAGCTGAGAGAATTTTCCTAAGTTAAACATAATTTTTTCATATCTTGGATCATCCTCTGAATATGCCAAGATTCCAAGATTCGATATAAATACCTGATATATTTCTTGGAGCAAATACTCCTGAGCCATTTTCTTAGGATTATTGCTCACCCATTTTTCAGGTATATATTTAGAAAGTTCATCTATAGCATAATCAATCATGTGTGCACTTGCATATTTCTTAGCAAAATCCCATTTTTCATGTAAATATTCCTTCGAAGTTTTCCCAGAAAGATACATAAATATACTCGTAACTGCCTGTATTTCAACAGTAGACATCAAACTTGACATATTTTCAACATCTACTAAAATATTTCGTTCCTCTAAGACTTCACAAATTAACGGTATATATTTCTTCTTCCTAAACAATATTGCTATTTCATTTAGCGGCATTCCCATTTCTATCAACTCTTCAATTCTATCTGCAATAAACTCAGCTTCTTCTTTAGGATTTTCAAATTCTTTATATACGATATCTCCTTTCTCATACTTTCCATTTCTACTTATCATTTGCTTATCTTCTCTTGTTGCATTTCTTCTAATTT
>CAZLZH010000070.1:0-294 GCA_964563955.1 uncultured Bacteroides sp.
TTCCATTCTTCTTAGTATTTTTTGTATTCCAGCTGTACCCGTTAATTTACACCGTTTACCTTAGTTTTGTAGAATATTACCAGATTAAAATCGGAAAGTTTCAGGGACCAAGTTTCAATGGTTTGAAGAACTATGTTATGGTACTTGCAACTACAAAGGGAACAGGTAAAGATTTGGAAGTTCTTTCATGGTTTGATACCATGACAGTTAAGACAATCGGCAATACTTTGAAAATCTGGATTTTGAACTTTATTCCTCAGATTCTCTTGGCTTTGCTTTTGGCTTCCTGGTTTA
>CAZLZH010000070.1:304-10762 GCA_964563955.1 uncultured Bacteroides sp.
TCATGATGTTCATGCCGAATATCATCACAGCGTCTTCTATCGCCGTATTGTTCTACAGTTTGTTTAATACATCAGGACCGATTACAATGATGCTCAGAAATGCACATATTATCAGTGCGAAGTATGACTTCATGGAGAGTCCTGGCGGTACGATCGGTTTGATTGCATTTATGCAGTTCTGGATGTGGTATGGTAACTCCATGATCGTCCTCATTGCAGGTATCTTGGGTATCAGCCCTTCACTTTATGAAGCAGCCATGGTGGATGGTGCAAACAGCAAGCAGCAGTTCTTTAAGATTACATTGCCGCTGTTGAAGCCGATTATCCAGTACAACCTGGTAACATCCGCGATTGGTGGTTTGCAGATGTTCGATATTCCGTCACTGTTCAACGTTGATCAGTCCTTCAACGGTAAACCGAACTATGCGTCTGAGACGATCACGATGTGGATTAAGTCACTTGGATTTACATCGAAAGACTATGGTAAAGCAGCAGCTTCGTCAATCGTATTGTTCCTTGTAACATTAGCGATCAGTATTATATTCTTCGCTGTTACAAAGGACAGACAGCCGAAGCAGAAGCATGCTGTAATAAGGTAAGGGGGTGTACGAATAATGGCTAAAAAAGCAGAAGCAGAGGTAAGTTATTCTGGGCGTATTCGTGCAACCAGAATATTCAGAACAGTTATTTGTGTACTTTTGTGTATTGTAAGTATATTGCCGTTCTATCTGATGATTGTGAATTCAACCTTGGATTCCAATTCAATCAAGACCGGTGTGCATCTTCTCCCGGGTTCCTTCAAGCAGTTGGGATTGAATTTCTCCGGGTTGATGGATAAAGCGAGAGGTGTAGGTACATCACTTTGGGGCGCTATGCTTCACAGTGCAATTATTTCCGTACCTGCAACAATTCTTACAGTATACTGTTCAACATTGACAGCTTACGGCTTGACTGTTTACAATTTCAAGCTTAAGAATGCTGCACATACATTTATTATGGCAGTTATGATGATTCCTGCACAGGTTTCTATCATCGGTTTCATGCAGTTCATGATGAAGATTGGTTTGTATGATACTTATTGGCCGCTGATTATTCCTGCAGCAGCATCTCCGTCCACATACTACTTCATGAAGCAGTATATGGCAACAGGTCTTTCGATTGAAATTATCGAGGCTGCAAGAATTGATGGTTCCGGAGAGTTTTCAACATTCAATAAGATTGCATTGCCTTTGATGAAGCCGGCTATGGCTACACAGGCTATCTTCGCATTCATCATGTCATGGAACAACTTGTATACACCTTCCATGATGCTGACAGATACAGCAAAGAAGACATTGCCTATGTTCATCATGGCACTTCGTTCCGAGCAGTTCAGACAGGATTATGGTGTTATCTATCTTGGATTGTTCCTGACGATTTTGCCTATCTTTATTGTATACTTTACATTGTCAAAGTACATCATCGCTGGTGTAGCACTTGGTGGTGTAAAAGAGTAATTTCAGATTTATCAGGGTCGCCCGTGGGGCGGCCCTTTTTTGTGTAATATTCTGTGTATTTCCTGTGAAAGTAGTTGACGTATGACAAAAAGTACAATAAAATAGGATATGTTTTGAAATATAATTACGGAGGACTGTTATGTTACAGAAAAAAAATACAGCAAAAAAACTTATTACAGCTCTGCTTTTTGTATGCCTTACAGTGTCGATGCTGGCAGGATGTACAAATGGACTCAGTGCTGATAAATCAGATGTCGGTACGATGTCAAAGAAAGAGGCATCGACGACAAAAGCTATGGTGATTGGCGATTACGATATTTATATGGATGAGCTGCTTGTGTATGCGATACAGGCATTGGTTTTGAATGGCGGAACGGAGGCTGCTGTAAAGGCGAATCCGGATACCTTTAAGGAACAGACGCTCTCTTTGATTCGTACCACGAAGATTCTATATGATGTCTCACAGCACAATGATGTGGAGCTGAATGACTCAGATTTGGAGACGACAGAGACAACGATTCAGAATTTCTTGAAGTCCATGCCAGATGGCCTGCTGGAGGATTACGGAATATCGGAAGATGTAGTGAGAAAAGTGTTTACTGAGCAGACGTATGTTTCAAAATTTGAAAATGATATCAAAAATGACATGGGAAAGAAAGTTCAGGCAGATTTAGAGGAAGGGTATAAGGATTATAACTTTACTGTGATATATTATATTTTGTTCCCGACGGTCGAGACTACTGAGGATGACGTGCCTGCAACGACAACGGATGGCAGTTATGTATATCTGGATAATGCTGCAAAAGAGAAAGCAAAGGCAGATGCCGAGGCGCTTCTTGCAGAGATGGAAGCCGGCGGAGATCCGGTATCACTTGCAGCGAAGTATGGTGTGTCGGATTATTGCTTTGAACAAACGGGTTATGTGGGAAGCTTCACAGAGTCAGTCAATGCTGCAATCGAGAATCTTGATACGGGTGATTGTGCCGGTGTTTTGGAGGAGACTCTCGGATACGCCGTTATTAACGTGAAAACAGCACATGATGAAGAATTGATGAAGAACTATGTGTATGCGGTTGCTTCTGACACTGTGGATGATCAATTTTCAACATTGGAGAATCAGTGGTTGCAGACGATAGAGGTTGACCCGGAAAAGGATATGGAAGGAACGGTATGGGCTGACTATAATCTGGAGGGGATTGCTTCAAGGCTTGAAGCGGGAGGAGCATTATCCACAAACGGACAATAAAAAGAGACAGGTTGTTACACCGATGTTAAATAATCGGTGTAACAACTTATTTTTTGCAAAAAAATAAAGGGAATTTGCAAATAATATGGAATAAATTAATTAGATGGTTTTTTTCAAGGAGATACATATTGCTAATAAGAGAGTGTTTTGAACAAAGAGAACATGATATGTACAGACCGTGTGCGTCATTTGCGGATGCCTCGAAAGGACGGGAGCGTTACGAGGAAAAATGCGATTTGAGAACCGATTATCAGCGTGACCGTGATAGAATCATACATTCAAAGTCCTTCCGGCGTATGAAGCATAAGACACAGGTCTTTTTGTCACCCGGTGGTGACCACTATCGGACAAGACTGACGCATACACTTGAAGTGGCGCAGATTGGCAGAACGATAGCGCGGGCACTTTGTCTGAATGAGGATTTGGTGGAGGCGATAGCACTTGGACATGATCTCGGACATACACCATTCGGACATGTCGGAGAGCGGGCGCTATCGAAATACACAACAAAACCATTTCAGCATAATGAACAGAGTGTTCGGGTCGTGGAGCGGCTTGAAAAAAACGGAAAGGGCCTGAATCTGACATGGGAGGTTCGGGACGGAATATTAAATCATAAGACAAGCTGCAGGCCGGCGACCTTGGAAGGCCAGATTGTCCGGCTGTCGGATAAAATTGCGTATGTGAATCATGATATAGATGATGGTATCCGGGCCGGGATTCTTTCAGAGGATATGCTTCCGAAGGCTTGCACGGATTTACTTGGACATACGACGAGAGACCGGATTAATACCCTGATTCATGCGGTTGTAAACGTCAGCGTGGATGTGGAGGCAATTGTTGTACCGGATGAATATCAGAATGCATTTCAGGAACTGCGTGCGTTTATGTTCCGCGATTTGTATACGAATCCGGTTGCAAAGAGTGAAGAAGTGAAAGCGGAGAGGCTCATTTGTATGCTCTATGAGGAGTTTATGGAGCATGAGGAGTGGCTTCCGGAGGAATACCGCACCTTTATCGAGATGGGTGAATCAAAGGAAATAGTGATATGTGATTATATAGCCGGCATGACAGATAATTATGCGATTGATATGGCGAAAAAGATTCTGATTCCGAAGTCATGGAGTCAGGAATAGACGAATAAAGGACATAATATGTATTATTCTGATGATATAATTGAAGAAGTGCGAAGTCGAAACGATATTGTGGATGTAATAGGCAGTTATGTAACCTTGAAACGACGTGGAAATTCGTATCTTGCCTGTTGTCCGTTCCATCATGAAAAAACGCCATCCTTTCATGTGAGCCGTGACAAGCAGATGTATCACTGCTTTGGCTGTGGCGTTGGTGGAAATGTGATTACGTTTATGATGGAGTATGAAAACTATTCATTTCCGGAGGCTGTGAAGGCTTTGGCAGAGCGGGGAGGCGTTTCGCTTCCGGAACAGAATATGTCAAAGGAACAGAGGGCAAAGGAAAATTATAAGGTTACGCTCAAGGAGATGAACCGAACCGCTGCCGGATATTTTCATTATCTTTTGACGAAATCGGATGCGGGAAAACATGCGTTGGATTATTTTCATAACCGCGGTTTGACAGACGAGACGATATATCAGTTTGGACTCGGATATTCGAATAAATATGAAAATGATTTGTATCTATATTTAAAAAAACGCGGATATACGGATGAACAGATGAAAAATTCCGGTCTGGTCCGCATTGACGAGCGAAAGGGCGGACAGGATATGTTCTGGAATCGCGCAATGGTGCCGATTCTGGATATCAATGGTAAGGTCGTTGGCTTTGGAGGACGTGTTCTTGGTGACGGGCTTCCGAAATATATTAATACGAAGGAGACCCCGGTATTTGATAAAAGCCATACGCTGTTTGCCATGCATATAGCAAGACGTTCAAAACGGCGGGGAATTATTCTGTGTGAGGGCTATATGGATGTGATTGCCATGCATCAGGCAGGCTTTGATAATGCCGTGGCATCGCTTGGAACCGCTCTTACGATGGGGCATGCCACGATTGTGAAGCGTTACACGGATGATGTGTATCTTGCATATGACAGCGATGGAGCGGGTCGAAATGCAACGATGAAGGCAATCGGCATTTTGCGGGAGGTAGGACTTTCGACCAGAGTGATTGACCTCCGGCCTTATAAGGATCCGGATGAGTTTATACAGAATCTCGGAAAGGATGCATTTGAGGAGCGTATTAAGGATGCCGTGACCGGAATTATATTTGAAATCGATAGTATTGCGGAAGGGTGTGACCTAAAGGATCCGGAAGAAAAAATCCGTTTTACAAGGGATGCGGCAAAGCGGCTGGCATTACTCGATGAACCGGTAGTAAGACATAGCTATATGGAAGCGGTTGCCGAAAAGTATCATCTGGATCCGGACGGGTTCAAATCACTGATTACAAAATATGGAACGGTTGCAATGACAGATAATCGTGCAGAGGATAACGGATGGACCGCACCGTCTCCGGAGACAGTGACGCGTGAAAGAAATACAGATGATTTGCAGACACAGCCACAAAGGTTGCTGCTTACATGGATGGTTGGTGATACAACGTTATTTCGAACACTGGATGGGATTCTTACCGAGGATGATTTTTTGGATGAAGATTATCATACAGTGGCAAATCAATTGTTTGAACAGTATCGTTCAACGGGCGAGGTGAAACCGGCTGCCATCGTAAATTTGTTTGAAGATGTTGAAAAACAGAGGCTGGTTGCAAAAATATTGCAGACGGAGCTTGATTTTGAGATTGATTCGGATGAGAAGGAACAGGCAATCAATGAGCTTGTCCGCAAGGTTAAGATGGCACGTATCGACCAAGAGCTTGCAAATATCGAAGCAAATCCAAATAAATTGCCGGAGTTGATAGCGGCAAAGGGTAAACTATCGAAATTGCATATTTCATTAAAGAATGGATAGAATATAAATACAATGGAAGGATGGAAATAGAATGGCGAAGAAAGGTACAGAGAAAGAGACGCAGCAGATTATGAATGGAGAAGAAGAAAGTGCCATGCTGTTAGAACAGATGAAGGAGCATCTGGATTATCTCGTTGAAATGGCTAAGAAAAATGATAATACGTTGATTGATACAGAAATCGTAAATTATTTTGTCGGGAAGCCGGATGTCACTTTGACGACGGAAATGATGACGAAAATTTTTGATTATCTGGATGAGCATCATGTTGCGGTATTGTCTGAGACAGAAGACGATGAGGAAATACTGGATGATATGATTCTGGATGAGGTAGAGGATACAGACTTTGATGTAGAAAAGATTGATCTGTCTGTTCCGGACGGCGTCAGTATCGAGGATCCGGTTCGTATGTATTTGAAAGAGATTGGTAAGGTTCCGCTCTTGACTGCTGAGGAGGAAATTGAGCTTGCAAAGAGAATGGAAGCCGGAGATGAAAAAGCAAAGCAGAAGCTGGCAGAGGCGAACCTTCGTCTCGTTGTCAGCATTGCAAAGCGTTATGTGGGACGCGGTATGCTGTTTCTCGACTTAATTCAGGAAGGAAATCTTGGCCTGATTAAAGCTGTTGAAAAGTTTGATTATCGAAAGGGATATAAATTCAGTACGTATGCAACATGGTGGATTCGTCAGGCGATTACGAGAGCAATTGCCGATCAGGCGAGAACAATCCGGATTCCAGTGCATATGGTAGAGACGATTAATAAGCTGATTCGGGTTTCCCGTCAGCTTTTGCAGGAGCTTGGAAGAGAACCGTTGCCGGAAGAAATTGCGGAGGTTATGGATATCTCAGTAGAGCGTGTGCGCGAGATTTTGAAGATTTCCCAGGAACCGGTTTCTCTTGAGACACCAATCGGTGAGGAGGAGGACAGTCATCTTGGAGACTTTATTCAGGATCAGAATGTACCGGTTCCGGCAGAAGCGGCAGCAAGTAATCTTTTACGCGACCAGTTAAATGAGGTACTTGACACCTTGACAGAACGGGAACAAAAGGTACTTCGGCTTCGTTTTGGTATGGATGATGGCCGTGCCCGTACGCTGGAGGAAGTCGGCAAGGAATTTCAGGTTACAAGAGAGCGTATTCGTCAGATAGAGGCAAAAGCGCTTCGGAGATTGAGACATCCAAGCAAAAGCAGAAAATTAAAGGATTTTTTGGATTCGAATGAATAAAATAATAAATGAAAAAAAAGTAACACTGTCTGCCCGTATGCAGAGGATTGTTGAAATGCTGAAGCAGGAGGCGCAGACAGAGGGTCAGATTCCGTGTATTCTGGATATCGGTTGTGACCATGCGTTTATATCAATTGCATGTGTCAAGGAATGTGTTGCCAAGCATGTAATTGCGATGGATGTTCGAAAAGGACCATTGGAAATTGCACGTTCCAATATTCAATCATATGGATTAGAAAAAAGTGTAGAAACCAGATTATCTGATGGATTTGAACAGGCGAAGGTTGGCGAGGCATCCTGGGCTGTCATTGCCGGAATGGGTGGCGCATTGATGTGTCACATCCTGAAAAACGGAAGAAGACATCTGGATGCAGGAATTGGACTTATTTTACAGCCGCAATCGGAGCCGGAAGTGGTACGATATTTACTGTCAGAAGAAAAGTATGAGATAGTAGATGAAACGTTTTTACAGGAAGATGGCAAGTTTTACACAATAATCAAAGCAAAGAAAGCGGATATAAGAATACAGCTGGATGCGGCACAGGCAATCTATGGACCGATTTTGATAAAGAACAGGGATTTCCTTTTTCTTGATTATCTGAATCAGGAGTGGGAGAAAAAAGAAACATTGTTAAATAAGCTTTCCGAACAGGATACAGAGTCGGCAAGGCTTCGGTGTGAAACACTTCGACAAGAATTATTGATATTGCGGGAAGCGGGAAGGAGATAGGAGATGCTTTGCAGTGAGATTATACATATATTGGAAAAGCAGTCCCCGCCGGAATATGCACTTTCGTGGGATAATGTCGGGCTGCTCGTGGGGCGGAAGAATCGGGAAGTTCATAAGCTGCTTTTGGCAGTGGATGCCAGTTTAGAGGTCATCGACATGGCGATAGAGCAGCATTTTGATATGATTGTAACCCATCATCCGATTATTTTCGGTAAAATCGGACGGGTCAATGATACGACCGTACTTGGCAGAAAGGTGCTTGATTTAATTGAGCATGGAATCAATTGTTATGCCATGCATACGAATTTTGATACAAAGGGAGGCATGGCGAAGGAGGCGGCAAGACGGCTTGCGCTACAGAATACGGAAGTGTTGGAAGAAACAATGGATGGTGAGGGAATCGGTCAGGCAGGTTTTTTACAAAATATGATGACACTCTCAGAACTTGCTGAACATGTCAAAGATAAGTTTGATTTAAAAAATGTGATTTTGTATGGAGATAAGCAGACTAAGGTGGAAAAAGTTGCAATTTCACCCGGGTCCGGAAAGAGCGTGATCTCTGTTGCAAGAGACAAAGGAGTCCAATGTCTGATTACCGGAGATATCGGGCATCATGAAGGCCTGGATGCCTGTGAGATGGGTGTTTGTATTTTGGATGCATCACATTATGGACTTGAATAGATATTTATGTCATATATGTATGAATATCTGAAGGATTATTGTATGGATGTTGAACTTCAAATGGCAGAAACAGGAGCACCATTTGAGGTTTTGTAAATTTGTATGAGCGGATGTTCAAGAGAGGAGTGGGTATTTATGGAAAAAATCGTAATCACTATGGATGGCAAACAATACAAAATGGATAAATTTTCCGCTATCTCGGAATTTCTCCACACGTATATGCCGGACGAGAAACACAATTATGTACTGGCGTTTTGCAATCAGAAGCTTTGCGAGCTTGGAAAGCTTCTTGACCGGGATGTCGAGTTGAAATTGGTTGAGAAGACCTCAGTGATTGGTATGGATACATATAAGCGAAGCCTTACCTTTTTGATGGTAAAGGCATTTTCCGATGTTATGGGGTATGAGTCCTATGTGGATAAAGAGACTGAAAAAGAAGTGCTGGCTGTGTGGTACAGCGTCAATGTGATGTATTCGGTCGGAAAAGGATATTATTGCAAGCTTCAGAAAAATGAATCTTCGGAGAATGGTGTGAAAACGGAACAGATTCCGGTCACGAAGGAGCTGCTTACAAGAGTGAAGAATCGTATGAATGAAATGGTTCGAAAGAATATCACGATTGTAAAGCAGTCGGTATCTACAGACGAGGCGATTGCACGATTTGCCAGACAGGGCAGAATTGATAAGGAAAGATTGTTCCGTTACAGACGTGTTTCCAAAGCAAATCTCTATAGTATAGAGGATTACGAGGATTATTTCTATGGATATATGGTTCCGTCAACCGGATACCTGACATGTTATGATCTGGTTTTGTATGATGAGGGCTTTTTGCTTATGGCACCGACGCGGGAGGAGCCGGAAATCATACCGGAATTTGTGCCGCAGGAGAAGCTGTTTAACGTACTGAAGACCTCAGATGCGTGGAGCAAGACATTGGAGGTCAGTAATGTCGGTGAGTTAAATGAGTGTATTACAAAGGGAGATATCCGCGAGCTGATGCTTGTACAGGAAGCATTGCAGGAAAAACAGATTGCACAGATTGCAGATATGATTCGTGGAGGAGAAAAGAAGATTGTTTTAATCGCAGGTCCAAGTTCTTCCGGAAAAACAACATTTTCCCATCGGCTGAGTGTGCAGCTGCGGGCGCATGGACTTCGCCCATATCCTTTTGCGCTTGATAATTATTTTGTAGAGCGCGAAAATACGCCGCGGGACGAAAACGGTAATTATAACTTTGAATGTATTGAGGCTATGGATTTGGAGTTATTCCGTTCAGATATGAAAAAATTACTCGCAGGTGAGGAAATCCAGATACCAACCTTTAATTTTACGCTTGGAAAGAGAGAATACAAAGGCAAAAAATTAAAGCTTAATTCCGGTGATGTGCTGGTAGCAGAAGGAATTCATGCACTGAATCCGCTTATGATAGAGGGTCTGCCGGAGGAGAGCCAATTTAAGATTTATATCAGTGCGCTGACACAGCTCAATGTAGATAATCACAACCGGATTCCGACCACGGATGGCAGACTGCTTCGAAGAATCGTGCGGGACGCCAGAACACGCGGAAACAATGCGCGTGACACGATTGCTATGTGGCAGTCGGTACGGAGAGGGGAGGAAACCTACATCTTCCCATTTCAGGAGGAAGCAGATGTGATGTTCAATTCCGCATTGATTTATGAGCTGAGTGTTATTAAGCAATACGCAGAGCCGCTTTTGTTTTCGGTTCCAAAGAATTGTGAAGAATATTATGAAGCAAAACGTCTGTTAAAGTTTCTGGATTATTTCCTTGGATTGGAAGTGACGAATATACCGACCAATTCGATTTTACGTGAGTTTGTGGGCGGCGGATGCTTTGATTTGTAAAAAGAAATAAAAAACGTAAGTCAGACGATAAGCCGGGTTATGTCGAGAGTGATTATCTATCTAGACCTTATGTTACCATAAGGTTCAAGCGACCTACCTGAAAACACAGCGGGCAACTGTATGGTTTTCTGTTTGGTCTTGCTCCGGATGGGGTTTACAGAGCCTGCCTTGTTACCAAGACAGCGGTGAGCTCTTACCTCGCCTTTCCACCCTTACCCCTGCAAACGCAAAGGCGGTATATTTCTGTTGCACTGGCCTGGGAGTCACCT
>CAZLZH010000071.1:0-10621 GCA_964563955.1 uncultured Bacteroides sp.
GATTTTATATGAAAATTTATCGTTACTACTTATGCGAGTAAGTAATGATCTTAATTATCCGAGACTACACCTCTCGTGAGTCCTGTAAGTCCCGTACGCACCATCTCTGATATCTCAAAGCCGTCAAGCAATGAAATAAAGGCTTCAATCTTATTTATATTACCGGTTATCTCAATCATAACGGAATCCGTTGATACGTCTACAACCTTTGCACGAAATACATCCGTCAACGAAATAATCTGCTGTCTTTCTTCCAAAGATGCCTTAATCTTGACAAGCAGAAGCTCTCGGCATACGGATTCCCCGTCCTTAAGCTCTGTAATCTCACGGACATCCTCAAGCTTTAAAAGCTGTTTCTTTATCTGGCTTAAAATTCGGTCATCTCCGCTCACAGCAACCGTCATCCTGGAATATTTTGGATTTTCTGTAATGCCTACTGATAAACTGTCAATATTATATCCTCTACGGCTAAACATACCGGAAACACGACTCAGTACACCGGATGTATTGTCAACCAAAAGAGATAAGACCATTTTCTTCATAAAATGTTCCACCTTTCTCCTAATTTCCTCAAAAATCGCTACCTGCTATTTTAACCCTTTGTCACTTGTCTGTCAATAGCCTGTCTACAAGCTTTACCGCCTCATTTGCATCCTTCGAATAGCCGTCTGCGCCTATCTCATCTGCAAAATTTTGCGAGACAACTGCTCCGCCTATTATAATCTTATATGGCAGTTTTTTCTTATGAACATAAGTAACTACATCCTTCATCCGCATCATCGTTGTTGTCATCAGTGCGGAAAGTCCGATGATATCCGCTTTGTTCTCATCTGCCGCCTGTATGATTGTCTCAAGCTTTACATCCTTGCCAAGATCAATCACGTTGTACCCGTAATTCTTAAGCATTAGGACAACAAGATTTTTTCCGATATCATGAATATCTCCTTCGACAGTTGCCATAACAATCGTACCCTTGGGCTTTGCATGTCCCTTTTTCTGTAAAAGCGGCGTGATATATTCGATTGCAAGGTCCATTGCCGTCGCTCCCGCAATCAATTGAGGCAGGAAATATTTCTTCTGTTCAAACAGCTCTCCAACCTTATTGACAGCCGGAATTAAATCCACATCTATGATGTCCTGCGGCTTCCTGCCGTTTTCTATCTCTTTTTTTACATCCTCAACAATGCTCGCTTTATTGCCCTTTACGACATCATTGTAGACTCGGCTTCCGGCATCCTTTATATTGATATCCTGTTTTGAAGTTATCTGTTCTGTCTGTGAAACCGCAATCACATTTTCTACATACAGATTGTCGGAATTTTCTTTTGCAAGAAGCAGATCTGCCGCATAGCTTGCATTCATCAATGCCGCCTGTTCCGGATTACAGATTGCCATTGTAAGTCCGCGTGCGATTGCCATCGTCAAAAATGCAGTATTGACATTGATGCGCTCCGGCAATCCAAAGGATATATTCGACAACCCGCAAATCGTCGGGATTCCAAGCTCGTATTTACAAAACGAAATTGTATCAAGCGTCTCAAGTGCCGCATTTTTATTTGCACCGACCGTTGCCACAAGTCCGTCCACAATCAAGGCATCCCTCGACAGTCCTTCCTCCTCGGCAATCTCAATCAGCCTGCATATTATATCTTTTTTCTCCTGCAGGCTTTCCGGCAGTCCTTTGTCAGAAAGCGGAAGCAAAATCACCATCGCTCCATATTTTTTTGCAAGCCGCATAAGCGGTCTGCATTTTTTCTCTTCCAAAGATATAGAATTTATCAGGGCACGTCCCGGATAAATACGGAGTGCCGCCTCTATGACATCTACATGACTTGAGTCGATACAAAGCGGCAAATCGGTAACAGAAATCACTTCATAGATGGCTTTCTTCATCATTTCCAGCTCATCTATGCCGTTCATGCCCATATTGATATCCAGAATCTTTGCTCCGCGCTCGGTCTGTGCCTCTGCCATCTGTACAACCATTTCCAGATTTCCGTCACGAAGCATCGCCTGTAATTTTTTCTTTCCGGTCGGATTAATCCGCTCGCCAACCACGAGGAAGCTGCCATCCAGATTGATTTCCTGTATACGGCTCTCGCTCGCCAACACTCGCGTACACTCCGGCTTAGGTATATCAGTTTCAGCGGAACGAACAGCCTTTCGCAGTGTCTGAATATGCTTTGGCGTTGTGCCGCAGCAGCCGCCAACCGCACGGGCTCCTGCCTCCACAAGCAATCTGCCGTATTCCGCAAATGTTTCCGGTGTCATCGTATATTTCGTCTCGCCGTCAATCAGCTCCGGCATACCGTTATTCGGCTTTGCAAATACCGGCACCTTTGCATATCTTACCATACGCTTTATAAGTGCTTCCATCTCCTTCGGTCCGGTTGAACAATTGATACCGACTGCATCCACTCCAAGTGATTGTAACACAACTATCGATGCCTCTGGTGTCGAACCGAATAAGGTTTTTCCATCACTGTTAAAGGTCATACTGACCATAATCGGCAAATCACATACTTCCTTTATGGCAATGACACACGCCCTTGCCTCCGCTAAGCTCATCATTGTCTCAACAAAAAACAAGTCAACGCCTGCCTCTACTAAAATAGACGCCTGTTCCTTGTAGACATCCACCAATTCTTCAAAGGCAAGCTCTCCGACAGGCTGAAGCTGTCTCCCCGTCATCGTCATATCGCCTGCAATATAACCGCGGTGATTTTCTTTTGTAATCGCCTCTCTCGTCAGTCCGACAAGCGCACGGTTCATCTCTACAATTTTATCCTCGAGATGATACTCTGCAAGCTTGATACGATTTGCCGTAAAGGTCGGTGCAAGCAGAATATGAGTTCCAGCTTCAATGTATGCCCGCTGCAATTTAATCAGATGCTGCGGATGCTCTAAAATCCACTGCTCCGGACACACTCCTACAGGCATGCCTGCCTGCATCAAATTGCTTCCGGTTGCGCCGTCCAGCATTACGATTCTGTCTTCAAATAATTTGTGAAACAATGTTTTATCCATATTTTTATCCTTTATGTATAAATTTTAAAACGCTTATTCGATATTCCTTATAAATTCATAAATAAGAGTACAAAATGAATGTGCAATCTTATTTGCAGTTTCCTGTACTTCCGCATGATTCAACTCGGTCTCTCCCATACCCGCCGCCATATTCGTGATACACGATACTCCAGCTACACGCATGCCCATATGCCTAGCAGCCATCGCTTCACATGCGGTACTCATGCCGACACAATCCGCACCGAGCATCCGGTACAGCCTGATTTCTGCCGGTGTCTCATAATTCGGTCCGGTCGTCTGCAAATAAACCCCTGTTTTGATTGCTATATTATGACAATTTGCAACATCATCCATCAATGCCCCAAGCCTTTCATCATAAACATGTGTCATATCCGGGAAACGCGGTCCAAGTTCTTCCATATTCGCTCCGATTAACGGGGATGGAACAAAGGATGTAATCTGATCTGTTAGTCTGACGAAATCGCCCGGCCGGTATTCCGGATTCATCCCGCCTGCTGCATTTGTAATCACAAGCACCGATGCACCGAGCATATGCATAACCCGAACCGGCATCACAACCTCGTGCATCGTATACCCCTCATAATAATGCACACGTCCCTTCATAATAATCACACGATGCCCGCCGATTCTTGCAAACAGAAAACATCCCGCATGCCCTGCCACTGTGGAAACCGGAAAGTGTGGAATCTCCTTATAAGAAATCTCACCGTCCACTTCCACATAATCAGCAAAGTCTCCAAGCCCGGAGCCAAGCACCAACGCCACATCCACATCATAGGGCATCCTTGCTTTTATATATTCATATGCTTCCTGCAATCTTTCATATTCCATAGCTGTTCTCAATCCTTCACTTCCTGCACATCTTCTCTCCAATAGCAAATAACCGGCATGCCCTCCTCCACATAATCAAACAATTCAGCCGCTTTATCAACCGGAAGATTGACACATCCATGCGAACCGTTATATGTGTAGATATCCTCGCCGAAGTGTCCCCTCCAATTTGCGTCGTGCAATCCGATTCCGCCATTGAACGGCATCCAATATGTGACCGGCGTTTCATAATCCTCGCCAATCAGAGTTGCATACATTTTCTTGTAGGTAATGCCGTAAAGGCCCCCCGGTGTTCTGTGTCCCGGTGTCTGCCCACTGACACAATCCGTATCCCATTTGAGTCTGCCGTTTTTATAGAAATATACATGCTGATTTGATAAATCTACCTCCACATATGTATATCCGATATCATTTTCTTCGCACATAGTATACCCACGTTTTTCACATGCAGGCTCCTTTGTAAAGCTCTTTTTTTGGCACAACAGGTCATAAAGCTCGCTACTCTCCGTCTCCGGGTCAAGTATCCAGCCGAAATAACCGCCATAGACAAGAATCTTTTTACCGTCATGGGTTTTAAATTTCCGGTCTGTATAAGAAGTTGAAAATCTGTCAGACAGCTTTTGGGCGTAAGCAGCAACATTATTCCGGCTGATCTGCACGCTGCCGTCTTTGCTCACATAAGCCATCTTCGTCAGCTCCTCCTTCGGGATCTGATATGTGTAATCCCCGAAATCAAAGCATGCCTCAATCGAAAGGAAGTCCTCCGCCTCCTCCTTCGCACGCAAAATAGAATCGGATTCCGTCGTGATATGAGCCTCCACGTAACAGCCCGCTTCCTCTACATCAAGCTCCTGCTCATAGCTTTTCATAGCATATAAAATCTTGTCATATACCTTTTCCACGTCAAGCTTTGTACCTGTCTCATCCGGAAGGACAATCACTTCTCCGTCCTCCATGATAACTTTAGCATCGACAGGATCCTCCATATGACTGACATCCATGCTTTCGCAATCCTGCATGTATGCAGCAAGCTTTGCTCGATCGCAGAGAACTGTATATGGAATGTTATAATCATATGCTTTAAATGCATCTATAAACCACAAAAATGATGTTCGCTTTTTTATAACTGACTTCACATCCTCTGTAAGCTCCACTTTGGAATCCGCATCGCCAAGTGCAATTGTATACACCTCATCTTTAAACTTTACGGAAAGTTCGTAAGAAGAGCTGGCATCCAACAACAGCTTTTCAACCTGGGCAGCCGATTTTCCGGACACATCCATTCCGTTAATGCTTATCATTGTTCCAAACCGGTTCATATGAAATAAAACACCACTAAAATAAACGATTAAAACAAACGCTGCAATGGATATCGCAACAGTCTTGTGAACCCTCTTTTTGCGGCGATGCGCATAAATAGAAGGATCAATAAACGGTTCTTTCTCATAGAACTCGTTCTTATCACCCTTCTTATCCTCTTCCTTTTCTGTTTCTTTTGATGGCTCCGCAGTTTTTTTATCCGTATTCGATTCGTCTGATTCCATAGAATTTATATCAGAATCCGTTGTTTCAGATTTCTTATCTGAGTTTGTTTTCTCGGATTTCTCGTCTAAATCTGATCTCTCCAGCTTTTCGTTTGAATCCGATTCCGTTGTCCGAATATCTGAATCGGCTTCTTTCGACTTATCATCCGAGTATGATTTCTCAGAATTTATATCGGAGTCCGTTTTTTCCGATTTCTCATCCGTCTCTAATTTTTCTGATTTCTCGGACTTCATAGTTAAGTCTTCTTTTTCATCGTCCACTTGTTCAACATCCAGCTTATCTGTCTCCTCCGCATTAACCGGATTCTCTGTAAGCTGCTCCTGATTGATTTCAATATCCTTATGATTTTTTTTATTCTTTTTATCCCTGCCCATGACTAAATCCTTAATTCAAAATATTTCCCCCATCATATCGCATATATTTGATTATTTCAATAATGGATGTTGATTTTGTATATGTAAAATGCACAACTCCGCCGGATTATTGATACGAAGTGGGATGGAATGCATTCCGCATCCGCTTGTAACAATCATTCTAACGGTACGATCCACATTTTCATAAATGCCATAATCATATTTCGGAAGGGGATGCAGACGCGGCGAAACCAAGCCTCCAAGTCTGCCGAGCCGAATCATCCCGCCGTGATTGTGTCCGGACACAATCAAATCCGGTTTCCATGTTGTATATGTGCGAAAGTAATCCGGATTATGTGCAAGCAGAATATTATAATATGACGCACAGGAATCTCCAAGCTTTTCCGTAAGCTTTGATGGATGCAGTTTTTTCTTATAGAGTCTTGTGTAATAATCAAGCTCCAGATCTAATCCATATAAACAGATATTAAAATCCGTTAAAATGAATTTTTCATTCTGTAAAAAATGAATATCCGGACAGTCCTTCCACACCTTTTTATATGATGTCCAAAGTCCCTGTGTTCCCCGGATTTCCTCCATAACACCCTTCTCATGATTGCCGATTCCATAAAAAACCGGGGCAATATCTGCCATTTTTACAAGCAATTTAGCAGTCCGGCAGTTTTTCTCTCCCGCATTTGAATGACAGACAAGCATATCCCCTGCAAGAAGAATCATATCGACATTTTTCTCCCGTATCGCGCAAAGCAGTTTTTCATTGTTTTTTCCATACTGCTGATTATGCAAATCCGCAAGCATGGCGATATGAACCGGCCGGGTAACCTTTTTGGATATAAAATTATATTCTGTGACGATAAAATCTCCCATATCTATATTATATCTCAACTGTATTTATTTTACCATAAATATTCTTTCGGCAACATCCGACAAGCTGTATTTCATATTCAGCGCCGGAATATCCTCGGAAGCATACAGCAAAACCTCCCCCATATATTCTCCGTCACATGTATATTGAACGACACCGACCGCATCTCCCTCATAAATCGGAGCCTTCAAATCCTCATATGGAATGACCTGCTTTTCAATCTGATCTACACTTTTTTGCACCAATGTAATGGCATGCTCGTCAATCGGTTTCACACATACATCATCCTTCACACCTTTTAAAACCGGTATCCTATAATCATCCGGTATAACATCGGTATCTACATATTGTGTACACTTTGAGAATCCGTAATCAAGCAGCTTCATTGCCTCCGAATTACGCACATCCTTTGTCTCAGCCCCCATAATCACGGCAATCAACGTAACACCGTTTCGTGTGGCAGTTGCCGACATGCAGTATTTCGCCTGCGATGTATATCCGGTTTTCAATCCATTTGCCCCTGTATATAGATTTAAAAATTTGTTCGTATTTGCCAGATCAAACCGCGATTCACCACGTTTTGTTTTATGTATGATGGAATCCATCCATATCGTTGAAAATTCTAAAATATCCGGATGATATAACAGCAATTGTCTGGACATAATTGCAATATCTCTCGCAGAAGTCAAATGATTTTCGACTTCCAATCCACAGGCATTTTCAAAATGTGTGTTTTCCATGCCAAGCTCCTTTGCCCGCGCATTCATCTTTTCCACGAAAGCTGCCTCCGAGCCCTCCAAAAACTCCGCCATAGCGACAGCAGCATCATTTCCGGACGCAACCTCAATACATTTTATCATATCGCGCACCGTCTGCTGCTCCCCCGCCTCAAAAAAGCATTGGGAACCTCCCATGGATGCTGCATGCTCCGTCACGGTTACAATATCCTCATATCCGATGTCTCCCCGCTCAATCGCCTCAAAAATTAAAAGCAATGTCATAATTTTAGTAACCGAAGCAGGTCTCAGCATCTCATCAGCATTTTGTTCATACAAAACCGTCCCTGTCTCAAGCTCAATTAAAATTGCTGAACCGGCTGTTATATCCAATACCGGCTCCTCCGCCTTTATAACCTCATGAACGGAACACCAAGGCAAAATCAATGTCATGATAAACAGCCATACAAGTATTTTTCTTCTCATATCTGTTTCCTTTATCCATTTTTTATACATTATACGAAACAACCTATATAAAAATGAATATAATAAAAAAAATAGGGAACAGCCAAAAGGTATGGAGGAGTTTTTATGTGTGGTATTGCAGGATATTTTAATCCGAAACAGAATTATGCCGAGAATCCAAAGCAAAATTTCCATATTCTGAACAACATGATTCAGACTATGAAACAACGTGGTCCCGATGCACACGACCACAAGGTCATAAATTCCTGCTGTCTGGCACATACCCGCCTTTCGATTATAGATTTGCAAAGCGGAAATCAGCCAATGGCATATACCAAAAATGAAAACACCTATTATGTTATTCAAAATGGTGAAATCTACAACTACCGTGAAATCAAGAAGCTACTGCTCGCAAAAAATTATAAATTCTATACAACATCCGATACGGAAGTCATCGCTGCCGCATTTTCATACTACGGCCCCGATTTTGTAAAGCAATTAAATGGTATCTTTTCCATTGCCATTTACGATGTGAATCGCAATACATTGTATCTATACCGAGACCGGTTTGGTGTAAAACCGCTTTACTATACAAAAACCGGCGATACACTTGTTTTCGCCTCCCGCATCGATACACTGTTTGAATTTCCTCGCGTCCGTCCATGCATTGACATGAACAGCTTCAATGAAATCTTCTCTCTCGGTCCGGCAAAGACTTATGGAAAAGGCGTTTTTTCCGGCATCCGCGAGATTAAGCCGGGAGAATATCTCGTCTATTCGCCTGCTTACATGTCGCTTAAGCAGTACTACCGCATTGAAAGCAGACCGCACACGGACAGCTATGAGGAGACGATTGAGAAAACGTCCTATCTTCTGGAGGACAGCGTCCGTATGCAGATGGTTTCAGATGTTCCAATATCTACCCTGCTTTCCGGCGGTGTTGACTCTTCGTATATTTCCGCCGTTTGCAAGCATTATCTGCCGGATGACACACCTCTCACCACATACTCCTTTGATTTTACGGACAATGCCATTCATTTCAAGGCTAACAGCTTCCAGCCAAGTGAGGATCGTCCATATGTAGATATTATGAAGGACTATTTAAAGAGCAGCCATATCTATCTCACCTGTTCGTATGAAAAGCTTGCTGACCTTCTGGAAGCTTCCGTTGACAGCCGCTGTCTTCCGACTATGGCGGATGTCGATTCCTCGTTGCTCTATTTTTGCGGAGAGGTTTCCAAGCAGCATAAAGTCACACTGACCGGAGAATGTGCCGATGAAATATTCGGTGGATATCCTTGGTTTCACCGTCCGGAAATGCTTCATGCCGAGACATTTCCATGGACTGCGGATATTTCCTTTAGAAAATCGCTGCTCCATCCGGAATTTGCTGCCAGTCTGCAAATGGAAAAATATATTGCAAAGGCGTATTACAACTCTCTGTCTGAGGTGGACATTTTACCGGAGGAATCTCCGCTTGATACGAAAAAGCGGCAGATTGCCTATCTGAACATCCGATGGTTCATGCAGACCTTACTTGACCGTATGGACCGCACTTCCATGCAAAACGGTCTGGAGGCACGCGTGCCGTTTGCCGATCACAGAATCGTGGATTATGTATTCAATGTACCTTGGGATATAAAGGCTGAAAACGGTGTACCGAAAAGTCTGCTCCGCAAATGTGCTACACGCTATCTCCCGGAGACAATCATGAACCGTCCAAAAAGTCCATATCCAAAAACGTATCACCCTGCTTATGAAAAGCTTCTTGCAGACCGGCTTACGGAGGTTATTCACGATACGGCATCCCCACTTCGCAGTTATCTGAATCTCCCTGCTGTAGAAAAGTTCCTAAAGGAGCCGAAGGAATACGGAAAGCCATGGTTCGGACAGTTGATGGCAGGACCGCAGATGATTGCGTACCTCCTACAGATTGACTACTGGATGCGCAAATATATGCTGTAAATATTGGAGGAGCTGCACACGAAATTATTCGTGCGCAGCTTCCTTTTTATATACCGGTAATGGTTCTAATTTCGCAGACTTCTGCAACATAAATGTGAATTTTCTGTGATAAATCTATCTATCTCTTTACAGACCTTTTTTGCCATGTTACAGTATCTTTGTAATGAAAAGCATATTGTCCGGTGCGTTTCATTACATCTATGTTTTTATTTTCGGAAACTTTCTTAATCATTTATTTTGTTTCCATTTGTAGTTTTATTTACTCGTAAACATTGTTACAGGGGATAATCCCGGAAAGGCACTTATGAACAAGACACAATTTTATACTTCAAAGGATGAATTGGAGCGCATGCTTCAAAGTAATCCTGCATTTTTTGGTCAATACTCACATCTTCACGGCGAATGGAAGACAAGGTTTATTGATTTTATGACAGGGAAAAAGACTCTGCCGCTTACATATGATCCGTTTTTCAAATGCATTTTCAATCCGGATTTTCATCGGGATCGATTAGAACAATTGCTAAGTTCCATTCTCGGAGAGCCTGTTCAGATTCAGGACATCCTGCCATCTGAAAATGTTGTGCTCTCATCTGACTCGCTTCTTATCATGGATATTCTCGTCCGGCTGTCGGACGGATCTCTCGCAAATGTCGAAATCCAGAAAATTCCGTATCAGTTCCCGGCAGAACGGATGTCCTGCTATTCGTCGGATCTGTTGCTCCGCCAATACACACGTTTAAAGCAGGACGAAAACTTCAAATATTCCGATTTGAAAAAAGTATACACAATTATACTCTTTGAGAAATCTACAG
>CAZLZH010000072.1:0-10593 GCA_964563955.1 uncultured Bacteroides sp.
ATCATTTTTATCACTGTTCAGTATAACGCCAACCGTAAGACCGAGAAATTCATGCACCTTTCCCATCCACTCTGCATCACGCTTTGCAAGATAATCGTTTACGGTTACGATGTGCACACCCTTGCCTTCCAATGCATTCAAATATGCCGGAAGTGTGGAGACAAGTGTTTTTCCTTCACCTGTACGCATCTCCGGGATACGTCCCTGATGCAGCAAAACGCCACCAATTAACTGTACACGATAATGCTTCATATGAAGCACACGGTCTGCCGCTTCACGCACAACCGCAAATGCCTCCGGAAGCAGATCATCTAATGTTTCTCCGTCTGCAAGACGTTTTTTGAATTCATCTGTTTTCGCTTTTAATTCTTCATCGCTCAAAGCCTGCATGGATTCATCCAGCGCCTCAATCTTATCCACAATCGGATAGATTTTTTTCAATTCTCTTTCACTGTGTGTTCCTACTATTTTTTCTATCAGACCCATAATTACCTCCCTGGGTGTTCACTTTACAGATAATTCCACAACTTGTAATATAACATTAAATGCTAGTCAACGCAAGATTTTTATTGTAGCGGAACTATCACGGCAAAAACCGGAAGACACGCTTAAAATGTCTCCCGGTTTTATTATTTTCGATTTCTATATATCTTGAAGTGCTTTCCGGTCTATCTTGCCATTCGCATTGTGCGGCATCGCCTCCAAATATACGATACGCCCCGGCAGCATATACTGCGGAATCCGATTTGCCAGCTCATCCAGCAGCTCCTTTTTTTCCATCTTCTTGCCATCATAATATAAAATGATTTTTTTGCGCTGCATATCGTAGCGGCAGGCGCAATCCCGAACACCATCTATCAGATTGGCTGCATTTTCGATTTCCCCAAGTTCGATACGATATCCCATATGCTTGATCTGGAAATCCTTTCTTGAGACATAGATCAAATCGCCCTGTTTATCATAATAAACAAGGTCACCGGTATGATACACCCGATCCGGATATCTGTCATGTGTTGGGTTTTGTGTAAACGAACCGGCTGTTCGCTCCGGATTGCAATAATAGCCGAGCGCCAGACAGCAGCCACGCATACAGAGCTCTCCGGTCTCGCCGTTTTTTACTTCATTTCCCGCCTCGTCAAGCACAAGTGCCTGTGTATTTGTAATCGGTTTCCCGATTGGCAGCGGTTCCCCCTCCGGTTCATCGCCTGTGCGAATATATCCTGTACACACAAAGGTTTCTGTCGGGCCATACAAATTTGCATAGATAACCTCCGGCAGATTTTCCGCCCAATAATCGAGCTGCTTTCTCGAAAGAACCTCCCCGGCAAACATTGCATGCCTTAAATACTCCGGCTTGATTGCCTCGAATGTCCTGAGGCTTGCCACGATTCCCATCGCCGACGGCACCCATAAAAATGTCGAGATCCGTTTTTCGTTCATAAACTCAATCAGCTTGACAGGAAAAGAGAATAGCTTCTGTGGGATAATAACCATCTTTGCGCCAAAATAAAGTGCTCCATATACATCGTGCATAGAGACATCAAAATAAAGCGGTGCCTGATTGCCGAACACGTCGTTTGGTGTAAATTCAAAGGTCTCATTCAACCAGTCAAAATAGTTTATCATAACAAGATGGCTGACCAAAACACCCTTCGGTACCCCGGTCGAACCACTTGTAAACAGCACATACAACGGATCCATCATATTCAGTTGTTTCCACACGGAAAGTGCCTCTGCTTCCTCCTGTGCGACCTGCTCTGCATCCTCGAGCAGCAACACCTTGCTTTCTCCCGCAAACGCTTCCGCCTGTTCCTTGTGTGCCAAATCCGTCAATATCACGCGCGGCTTCAGCACACGCATGATAATCGCAATCCGTTCTGTCGGCATCTGACTATCAAGCGGGCAATAAAAATTCCCACTGTATACAGTGCCTAAAAAGCCCGCCACACTGTCGACCGACTTGTCCATAAAGACAGCAACGCCTTCCCGCAACTGACCGATATTGGCATATAACATGCACCCAATTCGGCGTGCCTTATCACGAATCTGAGCAAACGTATATACACGCTCTGCATCCTCATAGGCTTCCTTGTCCGGCGTGCGTTTTGCTGCTTCCTCAAGATACTCCAACACACATTGTACCATGCTATTTCCTCCTCAGATTGCTATCAATTATTTTCTGTTTTTTTCAATGACTGCCAGAATTGCATCTACAGAATCAAAATTTTCCGGTACAACGTCTCCGACAGGAATATCAACTCCCATCTCATAGGAAATCTCTGAAATCAAACTCAAAATCGCAAAAGAATCCAGTACGCCGTCTGTCACAAGATTTGTTCTGCCTTCAAATTCCTCGCCCGGCACAAGCTCCTCTAAAATTTCCAACAGTTTATCCATGTTTGCTCCTCCCTCAAAATCATTTGTTTTCCATTATGTTTGTTTGTATAACCATCTCGCCGAACACCTCTGAAAATGCCCGTGCGCTGTCTCCGTTCATATGTCCGTCATAATCCACATACAAGCTGTTATCATGCGGATATGACTTGTAATATTCCATATTGAAGTTATAATACGGAACGCTCTGTTCTTCAAAATAATCCGAAAAATATGTATCCGCCTCAGCAAAGCTATCCCAGTTTTCAGACAGGGTAATTGCCGGAATCGGCATTGTAGCGGCTGCAAATATCACATCGTTTTCCCTGCAAAGCGCAATCAGCTTGTCCATATACTCCATATTTTCCGCATACACAGCTTCCTGCGTAAACACCTCCGGTGTATATGCCGGAAACTTCGACGCATCGACCGGATATTTTTCAATAAATCCATTTTCGTGATATTCCTGCACACTTCCCTTAAATGCATCCGCATCATAATTATCCGTTGCTTTTTTATGAATTGTCTCCTTCATCTTTGAAATCTCATAAGACAGGGAATATTCATAAGACGGAAACAGTGCCGTCCGGAAATCGCACTCCGGCATGGCTGCCATAAAATACTCCAGCTTTGCAAACGAAGCAGGAAATTCATGATAAAACAACAGATAATTGTTTCCCTCTTCCTTTTGTGTCGTAAAATATCCGGGGTCCAATTCAAAAACGAGCATCTTTGGCTTCTGTTTTTCCAAAATCAGCTTCATCATATAATAACAGTCAATCGGGTACTCACCGCCGACACACAGATTGTGTCCCGTCAGATTGGTTCCCGCAAGCATACTGTCCGGATCCAAATCCATTTTGCCATTTGAAGTACCCATGATGATAACATCTTTTTGCTCCGTTGTAACGGCATGTATATCGTTGCGTATGAATGTACAAGGATAAAGTGCAAAATCAATTCCCGCAAGCACAAGCACAAGTACAGCGATGCACACAAGGAATGTTATGATCTTTTTAAAATTGCGCATAAATAAACCCCCTTGACACAGCCATCGGACTGAGCAGTCCTATACATACAAGCAGTACCAAAAAAACTAAAAACTGGACAAATAACGGCAGTCGGGACAATGCATCCCGCACCTTGACACCCCGCTCCTTTAACACACTGACAACAAACCATAGCAGGCATCCGACAATCAGAATCGTGAGCGCATACGGCGTAAAAGCCACGCCAAGCTTACCGGACGATATTTGAAGCAATGTGGATGGATGGAAATTCATCACACTGTTACAAATCATATACCACGCTGTCTTAAAGGAATCCACACAATCGAAATACCAGCTGATCGTCATTAAAACAAAGGTTCGGAGCATCATAAAAACGCGGTAAGCAAACGCCTTATCGTTGATGTGTAGTTTTTTCTTCCATGTGCGATAGCTCCCTGCAAGCAACCCGGATGCCGCTATAATCACGCCATTGTACAAGCCCCATCCGATATTATTCCAGGTCGGTCCATGCCACACGCCCACAAGAAAAAACACAATCAGGTTCGAAATACATACCGGAATATTACGCCCAACCTTTTTGCCGAACGCTTTTCTGCTTGCATTTCCGATTTTACTCATCGTCTTGGATAAGGTAAGCGGATAGAACACATAATCCTTCATCCATGTTCCGAGTGTGATATGCCATCTCCTCCAAAAATCCGAGAGGGACGTTGCAAAAAACGGCTGCCGGAAGTTCTCATCAAGCTCTATGCCAAACAGCGATGCAACACCAAGCATAACATCGATTCCACCTGCAAAATTACCATACAGCTCCACAGTATAAAGTAAAACGCCAAATGCAGATGCCCCCGCATACTGCTCCGGATTTGCAAAAATTGCATCGCAGTAAACCGCCGCCCAATCCGCCAAAACCATTTTTTTGAAAAAGCCCCACAGGATTCGCTCAACGCCATATTTCATATTATGGAACGACCACGCCCGGCTTTCAAAAAGCTGTGGTGCCAAAGTCTTATATCTGCCAATCGGTCCCTGAAGCAGTTGAGGAAAAAATGACACGAATAATGCATACCGAAACAAATTTTTCTCAGCCGAAGTCCGTTTCCAATAGACATCAAGTAAATATCCGATAGACTGAAATGTATAATACGAAATACCGAGCGGAAGTATCAGCTTCCACATCGGAAAGCTGCTATGTGTAACCGCATTGATATTTTCAATCACAAAATTCGCGTATTTCAAAACACCGAGAATACCAAGATTAAAGAAAAGTGCAAGCAAAAGCGCGCCTTTGCCGGTTTTCCCCACCGCCTGCTGTTTCTCGACCAGTCTTGCACAAGCATATGTACTGACCGTTGAACAAAGCAAAAAGAATACCGCCGGTATACTTGCATACATATAAAACGCATAACTGACAAGCAGCAAAATTATCCACTGCACCTTTTTCGGCACTGTATAATAAAGCACGAACGCCACTATGACAAAGAAAATAAATATATTTGATGTAATCGCCATCCTACTCTCCCGTATATCCAATATACTCTGAAAAGGGCTGTTACGCTATGCATAACAACCCTTTTTTCTCTAATATGTCAAACCATCTCCAAGACATTCATCATCATATCCTGCATCTGCCGGAGGCGCCTCTGTTGCTGCTGCCGCAGCCGCTGCTTCGGCTGCCGCCTGTGCTTCTGCCGCCGCTTGCGCTTCCGCCTCAGCCTGTGCCTGTTCCTCTTCCTTTATTGCAATCTCTGCTTCCTTTGTATCTACCTTTTTTCCTGTGTCTGCGCTCTCAAATACCAGATAGCACACACCATCTGTAGCCCGGAGCTCCGCTTCTTCCATATCATCATACGGAAATGCATGCAGAATCGCAGTTGTCTCATCTGCATATGTAATCATCACATCATAACCGGCATTTACAGCACTATCCTCGGAATCCTGTACAGCTTCTTCCGGCGTATAATACAGATATCGCTTTTCCTTTGCTGCAAATATATCGTCCTCATTCAAAAGATTGTCCGACCATTCTCCGTCATCCATAACCCGAATTGCCACTCCGGTTATATCCTGTCCGGTTGCATTTGTAAGCTTGATCTTCCATCCATCCTCAGCTTCTTCTCCGATACCCTCAAGCTCTTCCTCCACATCCAGCGGCGTTGCCTCTGTTGTAGCCTCCGTTGTGGTTACCTCCGTCGTAGCCTCTGTAGTTGTCGCTTCCGTTGTTACTTCATCCTTCTTGCCGCAGCCCGCAAGCAATCCACATGCAAGCACAAGGACACTTATCATTCCTGCATATTTCTTCATATTCTTAACTCCTTTTAATTCATCCTCTGATAATCGGTATAACGCAAAGTCCCCGGCATACCATATGTAATCTTAAATCCGTTTTTCTTATTCCAATATGTAAAGTTCGGGTCGAAAACATACAGTTTTCCGTCCATCACGATTTCACACCAGCCATGTGTTGTACGGCTTCCATCCCTTTGCGGCAGATATCCCTGCACATAATATGCTTCATATCCGAGCACCTTTGCCATCTGGTAAAACGTTGCCGCCATATGATAACAATTTCCCGAATTATGCTGGAAACCAAATATCGCATACCAGTCTGCATTTGTATAGCCTGCCGGAACTGCTATATCCGAGCGAAATGCATATGGCATGGTGGAAGAATAATCAAATGCCGCATGCAAATCCCAGCCAATCTCATTCAGTTTTTTTCGTGCGTAGCTTTCTGCTTCCGTATCCAGATTTTCCCGATATGCATTCTTCGTATTGCCCGGCGCCGTTCTTGCAATTACAATCTCAAGTGCCTGCATCGGTTTCCCAATCTTCGCAACACCGGCCGGCTGTCCATTCGATGCCCAGCCAAGCCATCCCGCCGTTGCATTATGCGCTCTGTAATATACATTGTAATATTTTGCATCCGGACCGGTTAATTCAATCTTTACCGCCTCAATATTTACACCCGAGGCTCCGACAGTCTGACCGTCACTGGCATAACCTGTCCATGCGCCATTTTCATACACACTGTATTTGATTCCAAGGCTTGCCTTATCATCCATCTGAATCTTTAATGACTGCAACGCCAATCCTTTTCCGGTTGTACCACTCGTCTGTCCCGCAGATACAGGCGTTTGCCACCCCTGCTTCTGCACATAAGCACTATATGTAACCCCCGGCTTTTCAAGATATGTCTTTGCTGTCGTACCCGGAGCTGCACTTCCCTTTGCGACCAGCTTTACCTCCAGCGCTTCCATTCGAAGTCCAAGTCCTGTGCTTCCGGCTATCTCATCATTTTTTGCCCAATCCAGCCAGCCGACACTCTGTATATGTGCGCGATAATAAATATCATATTTGTCGGCATCCTTACCTGAAAGCCGGATACGTACGGCCTCCAAACGCTTACCCTGTCCGGATGTGCCTGCCGTCGCACCATTTTTCACATAATTCATCCATCCGTATGTCTGCGCATGAACACTATATTCTATATCAAAATCATATCCAATCGGCTTCAGGCTGATTGCTTCCATACGTTTCCCTTTTCCGGTTGTTCCCAGAACACTTCCAAGCTCTACCTTCGAAAGCCATCCATATGTCTGCACATGCGCCTGCATCTCAATCGTCTGTTTTTTAGAGTAGCTGACTCCGTTTCCCTTTGGTCCTGCACTTCCCTTCGGAAGAATCCGGACTTCCAGAGCCTCCATACGTTTTGCATATCCCTCTGTCCCGGCAACCTCTCCGTTTTTTGCCCAATTCATCCAACCAAACGACTGTACATGCACACGATAATAAATATCAAAATCATCTGCCCTTACACCTGTCAGTTCAATCTGGATTGCCTCCATCCGCTTTGCCTGGCCTGTCGTTCCTGCCACAGCACCATTTTCCACATAATTCTGCCAGCCATATGTCTGTACATGTGTACGATAGCGAACACCCAGACCTTCTACGCCGCTCACCTGAATCTGTAGTGCTTCCAACCGTAACGCTTTTCCGGTTGTTCCGGCAGTTCCCTGTGTTATGTAATTTGTCCAGCCCTTAGACTGAACATGTACCCGGTATTGCACCATCGGAGTTTCCCCTGCCGCCTTAGAAACAAGAGATCCACTCCCCGAAAATACAAAAGAAAAAATCAACACAAATGACAACAGTAAACACAAAAAACGTTTCAACCCCTGCTTCATCTTAAATCCACTTCCCTCTTTATCTCTATTTTCATCATTTTATCACAATTTATACTCTTAAAACAGCACAAATCGCGCATCATTCGTCTGCGACCGACAATTATGATATAATATATCTCACAGCTTTTTTCTTGTCAACATTTGTTAAATAAAGGGACTGCAAAAGCAGTCCCTTGTCACAATTGTGTCAAATTTAAAATTCCGGTTCAATCAATCCAAATGTGTTACCCTTTCGTTTATACACCACATTGACCTTGTCTGTCTCGGCGTTTCTGAATACAAAAAAGCTATGACCAAGCAAGTCCATCTGTACACATGCATCTTCCGGATACATCGGTTCCAAAACAACCTTCTTGCTACGGATAATCTGAACATCCTCCTCTTCCAATCCGTCTACATCGAAGAAATCACTGTTAATAAATCCGGCATTCTGTTCCTTGTCGAGAATACGTTTCTTATATCGCGTTACCTGACGTTCAATAATCTCTACAACCAAATCAATGGACACGTACATATTGTCACTTGCCTGCTCCGCACGAATCGTATGTCCCTTCATCGGAATCGTGACCTCAATTTTCTGACGATCCTTATCGACTGAAAGTGTAACCTGCGCATCCGTATCCTCAGCAAAAAACTTTTCAATTCTGCCAAGCTTGTCATAGATTGCCGACTTTAATGCCTCCGTAACCTCAATGTTCTTTCCACTAATGATGTAATTCATATGCCCCAACTCCTTTACGTCGAACTATGTAATCCCATCCATTCGAATGTGATTAGTTGTATTATATCACATGTATATGGCATTTGGAAAGTGATTTTTCGTCAAAATGCCCAAATCTTAAAACTAAAATGCCCCTCGTAGCTTATACGAAGGGCATCACACATTATGGAAAGTTCAAAAACTAATTTGCAATTCTACAAGCCTTAAACGGTGTGCTGTAATTTACATTTGAAATCTTAATTCCGGTACGGCTGCTGCTTGCATGAACAACCTGTCCATTTCCGATATAAATTGCAACGTGCTCACAAGAGCCTGTTCCGTGATCATAGAATACAAGGTCACCCGGCTGCAATGCTGCGAGACTGACCGGTGTACCCGAATTGCTCTGCGGCGTACATGTACGAGGAAGCGAATAGCCAAAATTCTTATACACGCTCTGTACAAATCCGGAACAATCTGCTCCGTTTGTCAGGCTTGTACCGCCCCATACATATGGATTTCCAACAAACTGACATGCAAAGTCCGCAATCTGCTGACCAAGCGGCGATGCCGGAACATCTGTCGCAGGAGCCTCTGTCGTCGGTGCTTCTGTGGATGGAGCTTCCGTCGTCGGTGCCTCTGCCTCCGGTGCCTGTACAGCCTGTGCTGTCGGCATATTATAGGAAATCATAATATATTCATTTTTGACATAACCGCTTACCGTGTCTAACTGGATTTTCGTCCAGGCGTCTCCGGTCTCTATAATCGCATAGCTTTCACCCTGTGCAAGCAATGTAATGCTTTCGCTGTCTGTGCTTGCTTCAGTTCTAAGCTTTAATGCCGCTGTGTTTACAACAGCTACCTTTGCGAGATTCGCTGAAGCATAGCTTGCTGCGTCATCACCAAATGCAACAAATTCATTTTTTATGTATCCATCTACATTCCCGGATGTGATATGTGACCATGTGTCACCTTTTTCCACAACCGTCATAATGCCATGTGCATCGATGGTACCAACCTTCTGCGAATCGACGTCCCCGCTTTGACGAATATTAACGGAGCCGGATGCCGTCACAATTGCTTTGCCGGAAAAATCAACGACCGGTGAAGCTGCCACTGTCTGCGTTTCCGTCTCCAATGGTGCTTCCGTTGTTTCCTCTGCAACCATTTCTGTCGTCGGTGCTTCTGTTGTCTCTACCGTCTCTGTAATCTTTCCGGTTGCAACAGCCACCTCCTGAATATCACCTGTCACTGCCGCTGCATCCGTAGATGTTGCCTCTGCAATTACACCTTCAGCAGCTTCTGCTGCATCTTCCTGTGTAGCAGCCGGTACAAAAACATCCCCGTTTTCCTCAATATAACGATCTATAATCGAAGTAATGCTGACATTGGCATCACTGTAAACAAACTCTCCTGCCAACGCTTTATATGTAAGTGTACCCATGGACGAAGCAAATATGCAGCCCGCTGCAGCTACCGCCAACCACTTTTTTGATGGTTTCTTCATGTTATTACCTCCACACTTTCTACTTTACGTAACACTTTTTAATTGTTACGAATTTGTTACAACTTATTACATTGCCCATTATAGCAACCATAAATATTATTGTCAACCAGTTTTTTGAATTATTTTTGATTTTATACAATATTTTTGCTATTTCACAACATTCTCTCGGTTTTTTATCTTGAAATACTTATGTCATTTTCTTTTTTATTAGTTCACATAAAATTATTACATTTTGTAACATTTAGAAATATTTTCCACAAAGTATTGTATATGCTATATTTAAAATACAAAATATAGCATTAAAAATCGAATAAATGAAAAAAAGAACGAATAAATGATATATTAACTAGCAAAAAAGCCGGCATGTATGCCGGCTTTTTCACAGGTTATAAACGAATGTCAATATTCGCTCCGATATTCGGATTTACAGATTGTTCCATCATCTGCACAAGCATCGCTCCGCTTGTCTCCACTGTATCCAATGATTTTTTCAACATTGACACATCAATCGCATTCATGCTTCCGGTATCTGAAACCGACAGTGCTATGTTGGAACTGCCAACGGATGCTATATTCATGTATCCCGCCTCCTTTTTCTGTATGTACTCTTGTAATTATCTGTAGTTTACATGATTCGATTCCAAATTGCAACAGGAAAATGAGATTCATGATGTTTGTTCACAGTAAATTCAAGATTTTCTGATTGTCAACAAAAACGAATCATGCTATGATATTGAAAAGCATTATTTTCTATTCTATTGTGTGGCTTGCCACATCTCTTACTCTTAGAATCATAGAACTTCGATGCTTTATTTT
>CAZLZH010000073.1:0-10379 GCA_964563955.1 uncultured Bacteroides sp.
GGATTCCGGTACAGCACATGCAATCGGGTATGCAAATGAGTCGGGAATCCCATTTTCCAGACCGTTTGTCAAGTACACGCCGACGTGGCCGCGTTCCTTTATGCCAACGATACAGAGTAAGCGGAATCTGATTGCAAAGATGAAGCTGATTCCGATTGAAGAATTGATAAGAGGCAAAAGTCTGCTTTTGATTGACGATTCGATCGTGCGCGGAACACAGCTTCGGGAAACGACGGAATATCTGTTTGAGAGCGGTGCAAAAGAGGTGCATATAAGACCTGCCTGTCCGCCGCTTGTATTCGGATGTAAATATTTGAATTTTTCACGATCCAGCTCAGAGATGGAATTGATTACGAGAAAGGTAATCAACGAGCTTGAGGGAGGCGAGGTGTCAGATGACGTGCTTCGGGAATATGCGGATTTCACATCGGAAAAATATGAGAAGATGGTGGAAAAAATCTGCGAGAAGCTCAAGTTTACATCGCTTCGTTTTCATCGTCTGGATGATATGATAGAGGCTGTCGGACTTGAGCCTGAGAAGCTTTGTACATATTGCTGGAGCGGAAAAGAATAGTTGAGGTGATAATAATATGTTAGGTGAAATTGAGTCAAAACCGTGGGATTACAGAACGCTTCCGAATAAGATGCTGGAGCTCGTGAAAAATACAGGTGATATGCAGCAGGAAGGTACCGGCTATTTTACGGACAGTGAATCAGAGATGCTTACAATTCTGAATTATCTGAATTATGGTGAAAAGACAAATATTACGGATTCCATGATTGAACAAATAGAAGTGGCAATCAAAACGATGGAGGCAAGAAAGCTTGGCGATCGTGATGATGACAGTTTCATCAAGCTTGATTTTTAATTATGACAAACAAGGAAACCTTGAAACAGATGTTTGAAGCTCTTTTGCCGTGGTATCAAAGCCATAAGCGCGACCTGCCGTGGCGCAAAGACTGGGAGCCGTATCATGTCTGGCTGTCGGAGATTATGCTCCAACAGACGCGAGTGGAGGCAGTGAAGGAATATTATCATCGCTTTATTACGGCACTTCCTACGATTGATGCCCTTGCAAAAGCACCGGAGGAACAGCTTTTAAAGCTCTGGGAGGGGCTTGGATATTACAATCGTGTCCGCAATCTGCAAAAGGCGGCGATTACAATCTGTGAACAGTATGGAGGGACATTTCCGGAGCAGTATGAGGAGATTCGTTCCCTGTCCGGTATCGGAGATTATACGGCGGGTGCGATTTCGTCTATCTGTTTTGAACTTCCGACACCGGCTGTCGATGGGAATGTGCTTCGTGTATATACGCGTTTACTTGGAGATACGTCGAATATCGATAAGGCATCGACGAAGAAAATGGTCTCCGAGCAGCTCAGGCAGGCATATCCAAAGGAGAATCCGGGATGTGCAACACAGGGGCTGATGGAGCTTGGTGCGACAGTATGTGTTCCGAACGGAACACCGAAATGCGAGCTTTGCCCATTGGCAGAACTTTGCAGTGCCAAGGCACATGGAACATGGCAGAAGCTCCCGGTACGCGACGAAAAGAAAAAACGAAAGGTTGTAAAAAAGACCGTGTTTGTACTAAGCTGCGACGGGCAGTATGCGCTGCATAAACGGAGCGGCAAAGGGCTACTTGCAGCTATGTGGGAATTTCCCAATATAGACGTTGATTTAAATGAGCAGGAGGCAGTAGAAAAGGTGACGTCGTGGAAGCTGGCGCCGGAGGAACTGCTGCTTTCCACAAAATATACGCATATATTCAGTCATGTAGAGTGGCAGATGACGGCATATTATATACGATGTAAAACAAAAAATACGTGCTGGAGCTGGGCATCCCTGTCTGCAATCGATGCAGAGTATGCTCTTCCATCGGCATTCCGACCATTTCGGGAGATGCTGACGGAGATGAAAAGAATTGACAGCCGTAACTTTTGTTAAACATAAAAAGTGTGATTTATAGGAGGTAGAAGTAATGAGTAAGTATGAAGGAACACAGACAGAGAAGAATTTGATGGCGGCATTTTCAGGGGAGTCGGAGGCACGCAACAAATACACATATTTTGCATCAAAGGCGAAAAAGGAAGGCTTTGAGCAGATTGCAGCATTGTTTTTAAAGACGGCAGACAACGAAAAAGAGCATGCAAAGCTGTGGTTTAAGGAATTAAACGGCATCGGCGATACGGCAGAGAACTTAAAGGCAGCAGCCGAGGGTGAGAATTACGAGTGGACGGATATGTATGAGGGCTTTGCCAAGACAGCAGAGGAGGAAGGATTTCCGGAGCTTGCCGAAAAATTCCGTCTCGTAGCAGCAATCGAGAAGCATCATGAAGAGCGCTATCGCGCACTTTTGAAAAATGTGGAGATGCAGGAAGTATTTGCAAAGAGCGAGGTCAAGGTGTGGGAGTGCAGAAACTGCGGACATATCGTAGTTGGTACAAGTGCACCGGAGGTATGCCCGACCTGTGCACATCCACAATCATTTTTTGAGGTTCATGCTGATAACTATTAAAATCAGAAAATGAGGAGTGATTCGTATGTATTATGTACCGGATGGAACAAAGCGGTGCGGATATTATGAATGCAGCAGCTGCGGTGAAAAATTTCTGTCCCTGCAGACGATGGATACACTTGTCTGCCCATATTGTGAGGCGGAGACGGACTGGGAAATCGGACCGGATGAGGACATGCAGGCACTGCAGGATACAGCAAAGCTGATTCGTGTGTTGGAAGGAGAAGAGGTCGAGAAGATGGATGGGCTTCTTTCCCTTGCAATTACCGGTGGCAATTATGAATGGATTTAGGGAGCGAAAGATGGTTGCAATATTAGGTCCGAAGGGAACATTTTGTGATAAGGCATACGAGGAGTATGATAAAAAATACAGAAAGACGCACGAGGCAGGGCTTTCGCCGGTTTATTGTGCTACGATTGATGATGTATTTGATAAGATGTGTCAGGATCAGGGATGCAGATACGGAATCGTTCCCGTAGAAAATATGCTGGACGGTTATGTGCAGCGGACACTGGATTTATTGCTCGAAAAGGAAGTCTATATCATAGATGAAAATCAGGTTGCCGTACAGTTTATGCTCGTTGGAAATGTGTCTAAGATAGAAGATATCAAGAAGATTTATGTGCAGTTTAAGGCGAACGGACAGTGCCGTGATTTCCTGCATACACTACAGAATGTAGAGATTATAAGGACAGAGAGCAACATGGAATCGTACTATAAGCTCGGTGAGGAGCCGGGAGTGGCAGCGATCGTTCCAAAGCATCTGACGGAGCTTGCGGGCAGGCGTGTCCTGTTGGAGAATGTGACGGACGCAAAGGAGAACTATACGCGTTTTCTCATTTTTAAACGCGGAAGTTTAGATGTGGAGGATCCGAATTTGCAAAAGCAATTGGAAGATTTGCTTTCTCTGCGCCCGGAGGCTGTACTTGCGACAGAGCCGGATGCTGCGAAAAAGGTTCGGATTCCTGTCTACATTATGCCGGCGACAGACAGACCGGGTATCCTGTTTGATATTTTGCGCCGATTTTATGAGAAGCGCATCAATCTGATCTCGATTATGTCCAGACCGACAAGACAGGCGATGGGGACATATAACTTTTACATTGAAATTGATTGTCCGGAGGAACGGTTGGATGCCGTATGCGAGACACTCCGGCAGATACAGGTATACAATGACATAAAAATCCTTGGCGCTTATTGGGAGCGCTAGGATATAAAGGAGGGCTGCGTACCGGCGACCAGCGGTACGAAATGAGATGAATAAGGATTTGACAGAGGGTAAACCGGAGCGGGTGCTTTGGCAGTATTGCATCCCGCTTCTTGCAAGCGTGATTTTTCAACAGCTTTACAATATAGCAGACAGCTTGGTTGCCGGAAGATATGCGGGCGAACAGGCGCTTGCGGCGGTCGGAAATTCCTATGAGATAACATTGATTTATATGGCATTTGCGTTTGGATGCAATATGGGATGTTCTGTGATTGCAGCGCAGTTTTTCGGCGCGAAGAACCATGCGCAGATGAAGACGACGGTTTATACGACCTTTCTTGCATCCGGAGTGCTGTGCGTGGTGTTGATGCTTGTAGGCTTTTTTGCCGGTGGCGGATTGCTTGGATTAATCCATACGCCGAAGGAGATCTACGCAGACTCCAAGCTTTATCTGGACGTGTATACAGGAGGACTTTTCTTCCTTTTCTTTTATAATATTGCAACGGGCATTTTCTCGGCACTTGGGGATTCCAAAACACCGTTTGTTTTTTTGGCGATCTCCTCTGTCGCAAATGTGTTTGTAGATATTTTGTTTGTGAAATATTTTAAGATGGGAGTTGCCGGTGTGGCATGGGCAACCTTTATCTGTCAGGGTGCAAGCTGTGTTCTGGCAATGGTTTTTGTGTTAAAAAGGCTGCATGGCATTTCTCTGGATGGGCAGACAGAAGCCGTGAAGCTGTTTTCGTTTCCAATCCTGAAGAAGATGCTTACCATCGCAGTGCCAAGCACCTTGCAGCAGGGCTTTGTATCAGTTGGAAACATTATGATTCAGAGCATCATCAATGGATTTGGCGCCAGCGTAATCGCCGGTTATGCGGCAGCGATAAAGCTCAACAATATGGTGGTGACGACATTTACGGCACTCGGAAACGGAATGTCGAATTTTGCAGCGCAGAATCTCGGTGCGAAAAAGCTTGGCAGAATCCGTACCGGCTGGAAGGCAGCAATCAGGCTGGTTGTCTGTCTGTATATTCCGATTGTGGCGCTCTACCTGCTGCTCGGAGGCAATCTGGTATCGCTCTTTATGGATGGGGATGCAGCTGCGGCACTAAAGGTCGGCGTTTCATTTTTGCGAATTGTCGCACCGTTTTATATCGTGGTCGGGGTAAAGATTGCAAGTGACGGCGTTCTGCGCGGTATCGGAGCCATGACGGCGTTTATGGGTTCGACATTTACGGATTTGATCCTGCGTGTTCTGCTTGCGTATTTCTTCTCAAAGGAATGGGGAAGTACGGGAATCTGGATGGCGTGGCCGGTAGGCTGGATCATCGGTACGATCCTGTCGGTATGTTTTTATCGATATATGACGCGGAATTTTAAAGACCCGGTAAAGCAATGATGGTTATTTCGATAGAAGGGATGAAGGGAAAGCATGAATGATCAGGAACATCTTGGACAGGTAACAGGTGGAAAAGAAGATATCCTGAAGCTTTTGAAGCAGCATGGGTTCCGGCTGACCGAACAGCGGAAGCTGATCGTGGATGTGATCGTCAATGAGGAATATAGCTGCTGCAAAGAGGTGTATATACTGGCGCATAAACGGGACAGCAGTATCGGAGTGGCAACCGTTTACCGCATGATCAATACACTTGAGGAAATTGGCGCAATCAGCCGCAAAAACATACAGAAAACCGGCTGTAACGGCAGATGCTGTGATATGAAGGGCGGCTGTACAGTCGTGACGGATGCCAGCAGGGAGATCATTCTTTCAGAGGAGGATATACAGGAGGCTTTGAAGTATATCATGGAAAAAAACGGATATGCGGATGTAGAGCAGATCAAAGCCGTACTGGTAAAGCAGCAATGAGTAAAAGAAAAAATTATGATGAGGGAACTCATGGGAATCAGCTCCGCGGTGTGCTTTGCGTGTTGGTTGCGGGTATTTCATGGGGCTTTTCGGGAGCGTGCGGACAGTACCTCTTTTCGAATTATAATATGGATACGGCATGGCTTTCCGCAGTCCGGATGCTGATTGCCGGAGTGATTCTGACAGTCGCGTATATCATCCGGGAACGGAAGGCGGCATTTGATATATTCAAATCGACGAAGGATTTTTTTAATATCATTCTATTTGCCGTGTTTGGAATCTGGCTTTGCCAGTATACCTATCTTGCGGCGATCCGCTATACAAATGCGGGAATCGCAACGGCACTTCAATATCTGGCGCCGGTGCTGGTTCTGGCGATATCCTGTATCCGTCGATTGCGGTTTCCGAAGCTTCGGGAGCTGATTGCGGTGATACTTGCCCTGCTCGGAACGCTTTTGATCGTGACACACGGGAATTTCCATCAGATGTTTATCTCGAAGGATGGCTTGAAATGGGGCTTGCTTGCGGCGGTCGGCTTTTGCCTTTATACGATCCTGCCGGAGCGCATGGTCAAAAAATGGGGCAGTCAGCCAATCGTTGGTTATGGTATGCTGATCAGTGGTATATTGTATAGCTGCATCATCAAGCTATGGAATATGTCTGTGCATCTGGACGTCCGGGGGTGGCTTGCGGTGCTTGCGATGACATTGATCGGTACGATGCTTGCGTTCTTGTTGTTTTTGCAGGGTGTGCATGATATCGGACCGGTGCGTACAAGTATGATATCAAGTATTGAGCCGGTCAGCGCGACCTTGTTCGCGGTACTGTGGCTGCACACACCGATTAACCATATGGATCTGATTGGTATGGGATGTATTTTAGTGATGGTGATTATTTTGGCAGTAAAGGAGTAGATATATGGAACGTAAATGGTGGCAGGACAAAATTGCATATGAGATATATCCGAAGAGCTTTTGCGACAGCAATGGCGATGGTATCGGCGATATACCGGGTATCATCAGCAAGCTTGATTATCTAAAGGAGCTGGGTATCGACATCCTGTGGATCTGTCCGGTGTATCAATCTCCGTTTGTCGATCAGGGGTATGATATCGCTGATTATTACAAAATCGCAGATTGCTTTGGCACGATGGAGGATTTTGAACGGCTGTTGGGGGAGGCAAAGAAACGGGATATGTATATCATCATGGATCTCGTGATTAACCACTGCTCCTCCGAGCATCCATGGTTTCAGGAGGCCTTGAAGGATCCAGACGGCAGGTATGGCAGGTATTTTTATTTTGAAAAGGGACGGAACGGAAAGGAACCGAGCAATTACCGTTCTTATTTTGGCGGAAATATGTGGGAAAGAGTAGACGGCTATGATGACCTTTACTACTATCATTCCTTTGCGAAGGAACAGCCGGATCTCAACTGGAACAATCCGGAGGTGACGGATACCCTGTATGAGATGATAAACTGGTGGCTCGAAAAGGGTGTGGCAGGATTTCGGATTGATGCGATCATCAACATCGGGAAGGATACGACATTTCCTTCATTTGAACCGGATGGACCGGACGGGCTTTGCTCCGTTGATCGCGTGATCGTCAATGCAGCCGAAACACATGATAAAACGGTTGGGGATATGCTGTCTGATTTGAAGAAGCATACATTTTCCAAGTATGACGCCTTTACAGTCGGCGAGGTCTTCAATATGCAGGAGGATGAGCTGCGGGAGTTCATCGGAGAGGACGGACATTTTTCGACGATATTTGACTTTTCGCTGCATCTGCTTACGAATTGTGAAAAGGGCTGGTATCGTGCAAGGACTGTAACACCGAAGCTGTTCAAGGAGACGATTTTTGACGCGCAGCTTGCAACACAGGATACCGGATTTATGGCGAATATCATCGAGAACCATGACGAGCCGAGAGGCGTCGATGTATTCCTGCCCCCTTGGATAGACAAGCAGAGCGGTGCAAAGCTGCTTGGAACGATCATGGTTATGCAGCATGGAATTCCATTTTTGTATCAGGGTCAGGAAATCGGCATGACGAACATGGATTTTACAAGCATGGATCAGTATGATGATATCAATACAAAGGATCAGTATCAGCAGGCATTGGAGCGTGGATTCTCAAAAGAGCAGGCGCTTGCCATGTGCAATCTCTACAGTCGGGACAATGCGAGAACACCGATGCAGTGGAGCGACGCAGATGGCGCAGGCTTTACGGATGGAACGCCGTGGATGGTGATCAATCCGAATTATAAAACGATCAATGTAAAGGCGCAGCAAAACGATCCGGCTTCGGTGCTACAGTATTATAAAGCATTGCTTGCCCTCCGGAAGAATCCGGACTATGCGGATGCGCTTGTAGACGGCAAATTCCGGATTGCAGAGCATTATATGGACGGGGAGGATTCCTTCGTCATGGCGTTTTACCGGGAGGGAATAAGACAAAGGCTGCTTGTCATTTCCAACTGGGGTACGGAGGATGTATGCGTGACCGCAGCCGGACAGGACGGACATCTGATCAAGCTGCTCGACAGCTTTTGTGTGGAAGGTATGAAATCGGAGTCGGAAGGGGAGAAACAACCGCTTGTGCTGGCTCCGGGACAAATATGTGTATATTCTTGTGAAAAATGATTTACAACACGAGTGGAAATGCGGTATTATGAAGATAGTGATACTCGTAGGGATAAACAGGAGAGAAAGGGGTAAAAGATGATCTATACAGTTACATTTAATCCATCCTTGGATTATGTGCTTGATTTGCCGGAGCTTACGCGCAACAAAGTGAATCGTGCCAGCGCGGAGCATATTCTTCCGGGCGGAAAGGGAATCAATGTATCTATCGTATTGCAGAATCTTGGGATTGACAACCGCGCCATCTGTTTTACCTCCGGATTTACCGGGGATGCGCTAAAGGCACTTCTTTCACAACGCGGAATGAATGCAGATTATATCGACGTTGCGGACGGCATGACACGTATCAATGTCAAGATGCGCTGCGACGGAGAGACAGAGGTCAATGCGCGGGGACCGCAGATTAAGAGCGAGGATATTGCGGAATTTTATGAAAAGCTCGGATATCTGGACAACTCGGATTTCCTTGTGCTCGCAGGCAGTGTGCCATCCTCCATGTCAAGCGCGACCTATATGGAGATCATGCAGATGCTTCAGGATAATGATATCAAGATCATCGTGGATGCAACCGGAGAGCTGCTTACCAATGTTCTTCCGTATAAGCCGTTTTTGATCAAGCCGAATAAGACAGAGCTTGGCAATCTGTTTGATGTCAAGATTACAACGAAGGAGCAGGCGGAAATCTATGCGAAAAAGCTCCAGAGTCAGGGCGCAAGAAACGTACTTGTCTCCATGTCGTCACAGGGAGCGGTTCTCGTGACGGAGGATGGCAGAACGCTCATGGCAGATGCGCCAAAGGGCGAGGTGAAAAACTCCGTCGGAGCCGGAGACTCCATGCTTGCCGGTTTCCTTGCCGGATATATCGAGCGCGGTGATTATGAATGGGCGTTGCAGATGGGAATCTGTGCCGGAAGTGCCAGCACATTTTCAGAGGAGCTTGCAACGAAGGAAGAGATCGAGGCTTTGCTGCGGGAGCGGTAAATGCTTGCTAGACAGCTAAACATCAAGACGGAATATAATCCAGTTTTGATGACTAAAGCAGGTACACTCGACCCCAATACAACCATCATATTTTTTTATCTGATTGTCGAGGTAATATAAACCAAGCCCGCGACCATGTTTATTTGAATCAGATTTCGTAGTATATCCCTTTTGAAAGAAAAGGGATAATTGTTCGTTCGATATTCTGCTTGGAACAGGATTTCGTATTTCAAAATGCATACATTGATCCGAAGAGCTCATTTGTATGTATATGGTATCACATGCAGAGGATGCATCAATTGCATTGTGCATAAGAATACTGATATAGTCTGATAAATCGTATTCAGGAGCTTTGCTTTCTATGTGCGAGGAAAGAATATCAAAATGAATCTGTATAGTTCTTTCGTTTGCCTGACAGAACAGGTTATAGATTGTTGCTGAGAGTAAAGGCATATCAAGTAACAACAAAGGATATACACGCATAGGCTTCTGATAGGAGTTTGTATTGTGCAACAGTGCCTTTGACAGACTGTCGTAGTCTGCGCATATATTTGGGAGCTGTGCCAGATTCTGTATGCGGTTTGTGAATTCATGTTGGTTGGAGCGTATTTCATCAATAAGTGATTTGTAGAGCGGAAGGCTTTCCTGATAGGATAAGACCTTCTGTTCTTCTATATGAAGTCGTTGCTCATAAAAAAGCATGCACGCATTAAAAGCAATCATTACAGCCAGTATTGAGATGATGTATGTAAGATTTTGATAGAAATCAAAGGTATTTATTTTCAAAAATAATAAAATAGCGGTTATTAGTAGATATGTGTTTACCAGTATCAGTTTGTAAACAAAAGCAGTATTCGAAATAGCAGAATATAATCTGCAATATGGAGTGAACTTAAAAATTAACATCAAAATAAAAAGTGCAATCAGACTTCCAATGCATGGAATATATCGTTCATCGTAATTCATATTGAAAAATCCCATTATAAAAACTAAAGAGAGCTGAGATAAAACAATTGTGCTATATGTAAATGTGTATAATAGTAGTTGATTAATCAGTTTCCTGACAGGATAGGAAAGCGTGTATGCAAGGTAAACAAGCTGTCCTAAGACCCAGGAAGCGATTGTGTATTTGCTGCTCAAAGCAGAGAGATATAC
>CAZLZH010000074.1:0-10216 GCA_964563955.1 uncultured Bacteroides sp.
GACGGTGCGGCTGCCATGCGATATACGGAAGCAAGACTTTCAAAAATATCCATGGAAATGGTTGCGGATATCAACAAAGATACAGTTGATTTTGTTCCGAACTTTGATGAGACAGAGAAGGAACCGGTTGTATTGCCAAGCCGGTATCCGAATCTTCTTGTAAATGGTACATCCGGTATTGCGGTTGGTATGGCAACAAATATTCCGCCGCACAATCTGAGAGAAATTGTGAATGCGGTTGTTAAGATTATTGATAATCGAGTGCAGGAGGATCGTGAGACAGAGATTGAGGAAATCATGGAAATTGTAAAAGGACCGGATTTCCCGACAGGAGCATCGATTCTCGGAAGGGCAGGTATAGAGGAAGCATACAGAACCGGACGTGGAAAGATTAAGGTTCGCGCAGTTTCAGAGATTGAGCCGATGGCAAACGGAAAACAGAGAATTGTTGTGACAGAGCTTCCTTACATGGTAAACAAGGCAAAGCTGATTCAAAAGATTGCAGAGCTTGTTAAGGATAAGAAGATTGAAGGAATTACAGCGCTCAGAGATGAGAGTTCACGTGAAGGTATGCGTATCGTGATAGAGCTTCGAAAGGACTGTAATGCAAATATTATCTTAAATCAGTTATACAAGCATACACAAATGCAGGATACATTTGGTGTTATCATGCTTGCACTTGTGGATGGCCAGCCGATGGTGTTAAATCTTTTAGAGATGCTCGGCTATTATTTAAAGCATCAGGAAGAGGTTGTCACACGAAGAACAAAATATGATTTGAATAAGGCTGAAGAGCGTGCCCATATTTTGGAGGGCTTGTTGATTGCACTTGATAATATTGATGAGGTTATCAAGATTATCCGTGGTTCCAAATCTGTTGCAGATGCAAAGCTTGCATTGATGGAGCGTTTCGGACTTTCCGAGGCACAGTCACAGGCAATCGTAGATATGAGACTGCGTGCCCTGACCGGTTTGGAGCGTGAGAAGCTTGAGAAGGAATACCGTGAGCTGATGGAATTGATTAAAGAGTTAAAAGCAATTCTTGCGGATGAAAAGCTGCTCCTCGGTGTGATTAAAGAGGAAATTCTTATCATTGCCACAAAGTACGGCGATGACAGAAGAACATCTATCGGTATCGACTTTGATGATGATATTACAGTGGAGGATTTGATTCCGAGAGAAAATGTTGTAATTGCCATGACAAAGCTTGGATATATCAAGCGTATGACAATCAATAACTTTAAGAGTCAGAACCGCGGCGGTAAGGGTATCAAGGGTATGCAGACAATCGAGGATGACTTCATTGAGAATCTGTTTATGACAACGACACACCATTACATCATGTTTTTTACAAACCAGGGACGTGTGTACCGCTTAAAGACATACGAGATTCCGGAGTCCGGACGTACAGCAAGAGGAACTGCAATCGTCAATCTTTTGCAGTTACAGCCGGATGAGGTGATTACGGCGGTGATTCCGATTCGTGAATACCATGAGGGAAGATATCTGCTTATGACAACGAAAAACGGTATCGTCAAAAAGACAAAGATTACCGAATATGCAAATGTTCGTAAGTCCGGTCTTGCAGCAATCACACTGAAAGAGGGTGATGAGCTGATAGAGGTAAAGGCTACAAACAATACGAAGGATATTATTCTTGTAACAAAGCAGGGTATGTGTATCCGCTTCAGTGAGAAGGAGGTGCGTTCAACCGGAAGAACATCTATGGGTGTAATCGGTATGAGCGTTGCATCCGATGATGAAGTAATTGGTATGCAACTTGATACACAGGGCGAGGCACTTTTGATTGTCTCAGAAAATGGTCTTGGTAAACGAACACTCGTCGAGGAATTTACACCACAGCATCGTGGAGGTAAGGGCGTTAAGTGTTATAAGATCAATGAGAAGTCAGGTACGGTTGTCGGCTTTAAGGCAGTCAATGATGAAAATGAAATTATGCTGATTACAAATCAGGGAATCGTTATCCGTCTCTTATGTAAAGACATTTCGATTCTTGGACGTATCACAACCGGTGTGAAACTTATCAACATGGATCTTGAAAGTGATATCACGGTTGCAAGTATCGCAAAGGTTCGTCAGAAATCAGCAGATGAATCAGAATCGTTGGAGGCTATGGAGCGTGAAATGTTCGAGGCAGACAACGAGGAAGGAAATATAGAGGAACCGGGAGACGAAGAACAAAAGGAAGAATAGAGGAATCTAAATGAACAACAGTATAAAAGAAGGCCTTGAGGGTCTTTCAAAAATGGATGGAGTAACCGATTTTTTGTTTACGGCGATGTACTGGGTAGGCGTTATCTTTGTTTTGTTATTTGTGGCATTTATTTTTGTTTCTATTTACATTAAGATTCAAAATAAAAGGCGGGGAATTGATACAAAGGATAAGGATGACTACCTAGGCGATTAAGAATGTCTGAAAAAGGATAAGATTTGCGTCTTATCCTTTTTCTCGTTTTATAAAATTGGATTTCCGGGAGGTAATAAAAATGCGAACACTGCATACGGATAAAATTATAGAGGCAGTCAGGGAGATGTGTATCTCTGCAAATCTGTATCTTGCAAGTGATATGGACGAAAAAATGCGGCAGTCAGCGAAGGAGGAGGACAGTCCCCTTGGAAAGCAGATTTTAAATCAACTGATTGAAAATCTTGAGATTGCTGCTGAGGATAAAACGCCAATCTGTCAGGATACCGGAATGGCAGTCTTTTTTGTCAATGTGGGACAGGACCTGCACATTGAGGGTATGAATCTTACAGATGCAATCAATGAAGGTGTACGGCAGGGATATAAGGATGGATATCTTCGAAAGTCCGTTGTTTCGGACCCGCTTCTGCGTGTCAATACAGGAGATAATACACCTGCCATTATACATTATGACATCGTACCGGGGGATGCACTTGAGATTACGATTGCTCCGAAGGGATTTGGAAGTGAGAACATGAGTAAGGTCTATATGCTGAAGCCGGCAGACGGTGAGGAAGGTGTGAAGCAGTCGGTGCTTGCAGCCGTAAAGGATGCCGGACCGAATGCATGTCCGCCGGTTGTTGTAGGGGTCGGACTCGGTGGAGATTTCGAGCTTTCGGCAAAGCTTGCAAAAAAGGCGCTCACAAGACCGGCAGGCTCTCATTCCGACAAGGAGCATATTGCAAAATTGGAGGATGAGATACTCACTATGATAAATCAGACCGGTATCGGACCGGGTGGCTTAGGAGGAAAGATAACAGCGCTTGCAGTCAATATTGAAACCTATGCAACACATATTGCCGGTATGCCGCTTGCAGTTAATATGTGCTGTCATGTCAATCGCCATAAAACAGTTTGTTTATAAAATGCAACCAAATGCGCTCTTGTAAAGTTTTATTTATGAAACGTATCATTAAAATGATAGCAATAGGTAATTGAGAAACCGTATATAAAATGTATATAATTGTGCAAGATTAACAGTTTTATAAGCAGACCATTTGAGAACGCCGGCACTTAGGTGCTATATATAGCACCTTATGTGTCCGCTGCGTTCGAAACGAGCGAAAGCGCGTCTGCGATGAAACTGTTAACTCTGCACAATTCAACAATCTATACTAGCGGTTTCGCAATTATCTAATGACAGCAAGAGCGGATGTTCCGAGTTAAAGGAGAAATTTTTTATGGGAAAATTTGCGCAGTATATGAATCAGAATATGACAAAGCTAAAGCAGGTGTATATCCGGTATATCGGCACGATTTTATGTGCCGTAGCGGTTTCGATTATCATGATACATGAAGAGGCGACAGTTGTAGTGTATTCTTCAGATATTCATGAAACATTACTTATGATTTTTTCGCTTTTTTTGGTCGGGAATTTTTTTGTTGAGAGCATATTTAAGAAATCCGGAGAGAACACACCGAAGCATAAAAAGTGCGTATTCATCGGATATGCAATAAGCCTTGTTATTGCTGTTTTGTTTAAGGTCAGTTATTATCTGCTCATTGACAATGCGACGGATAAGTGGGAATTAAAACAACTGATATTTGGCAGTGTTTTGTATTTTTATCTGATTTTAATGGTTGGTTTGGCTCTGTTTTTCCTGATACGGGAACAGACAATCGGTGTGCCTGCCTATATCGGACGGGCAGGATTTGCACTTTTGCGGGCAGCGGGTGTCTTCTTCGTATTAAATGTCGCGGTAATTTTAATTTTGCAGATTATAGATTCTCTTTTGTTTTCCTTTGATTTATGGGATATCGAAGAATATATACAGATTTTTCTTGCGGGAAGTGTGTATTTTCCGGTTTGTCTTCTGGCAGTTTCCGACACAACCGAGGATAACGCGGCATTTACAAAAAAATTTGTATCCTATGTTTTGATGCCGTGCGTATGGATTGCGATGGCTATTATATATGTGTATGTGATTAAAATATTCGTAACGCAGACAATTCCGGATAATGAAATATTTGGAATCTGCTCATGGCTCTTTGTAATCGGAGCTCCAATCTGGATGATGGCGTACGGATTTTTGGAAAAACGGAATACAAAATATTGGAAGCTCGTAAAAAATACAAAGTATATTTATGCACCGTTTATCCTTTTGGAAATCTTCTCAGTCGGAATACGAATCCATGAATATGGGTTGACGGAAAGCCGTTATGCAGCAATTATGTTCATTGTTGTGCAGCTCATTTACATATTTTGGGAGCAGCTTTGTACACTATTTGCAAAGCTTCGAAAAAAGCCTCGCGAGGAGTATGGAGAGAAATATGAGGGCATGCTTATCGTTTTAGTTGTGTTTAGCTTTATCGGACTGCTTCTGCCTTTTGGAAATGCTGCATATATGTCATACATATCGCAGAAAAACCGATTGCATACCTATCAGGAAAGTAATAAACCGGCAGCGGGTGAGGCATATCGGTATTTAAAATATTATAATCCGTATGGCGAACGGTATCTGGACAAAACATTTACAAAAGAACAGATTGCAAAATTCGAAAGTGACGAGTATTATGAAAACACGAATAAAAAAGATTGGGAATATGTATATTTTCGTGTAGAACCATTGAAGGAAGGTTTGACAATCGGACCGGAGTATAATACATTGTATTCCTTCTATGGGGCATGGTATGAGATAAAATCGCTTGATGATCTTGCGGATATAGATATCACGGTCGGAGATCGGGTAATCGAAGGTGTGGATCTCAGGGACTGCATTCAGTATTATGTGGAGATTGGGGATTCGCAGGATGATATAGATGATATCTACGAGATGCAATTGGATAATCGCACAAAAATCATGATTAGAAAAATAGATTTTGATTATACATATGGTTTAAAGGAAATTCGAGATTTAAGAATTGAAGGATATCTGCTTGAAAAATAGGAGGATGCAAAGAGTGGAACGACACATTACGGTACCGTTTAAGGAAGAGGATTTGAAGACACTTCGTGCCGGAGATTATATTTATTTGACCGGCACGATTTACAGTGCCAGGGATGCGGCGCATAAGCGCATGTATGATGCAATCTGCGAGGCAGAACATCCTTTGCCTTTTGATATAGCAGGAAATACAATTTATTATCTTGGACCGACACCGGCAAAGCCGGGGCAGGTCATTGGGTCTGCCGGACCTACCACAAGCAGCCGTATGGATAAGTACACACCACTTTTGTTGTCGAAGGGCTTAAAGGGCATGATCGGAAAGGGAAAACGAAGCCAGGCAGTGATTGATGCAATCGTGGAACATAAGGCGGTTTATATGGCAGCAGTCGGTGGTGCAGGCGCTCTTTTGTCAAAATGCATCAAGGAGTCAGAGGTGATTGCTTACGAGGATCTCGGAACGGAGGCAATCCGTAAAATGCGGGTGGAGGAGCTTCCGGTTATCGTTGTGATAGACAGCGAAGGAAACAATTTATATGAGACGGCAGTTTCGGAATATTTGAAGCAAAAGGCAGGAAAGTGAGGAAGCAATGGGCAAGAAGAAGGTAAAGGTAGAATATGATGTTGATATTGAAAAGGAGAAGCGTAAAAAGCAGAGTAAAGGTAAGGCTGTCGGAAAAATCGGAAAGCTCAATGTAATTTTCTTGATGATATTGCTTATAGTGGAAGCACTTATCTACTATTTCATAACGCCTGCAATCAATATACATACAAAGGGATTTTGGACATGGCTGTCTGTCACGCTTGCAGCATTGATTTTCTGTACATTGGATTTTAGCGCGGAAAAAATATTTGTGTCCGGACGGAAAAAAGAAGCAGCAGCGGTTACGTCAGTCACGAAGGTGTTTTGTATTCTGTTTGCTGTTTGTGCAGGAGCCGTAATTATCGGGGGAATTGTCTCTTCCAAGCTTGTAATGGCATCGAAATATGCCGGCATTATTGAGATACAGGAAGGTAATTTTGAGACAGATGTTCCGGAGAGTGAAAATATAAGCAATATTGCGTTGATGGATACCGACAGTGCACAGATCATCGGTGAGCGTGCAATCGGTTCTCTTTCTGATGTCGTCAGTCAGTATCAGGTGAGTGAGACTTACAGCACGATTGATTATAACGGCGTGCCGATGAAGGTTGCACCTCTTGAATATGCAGGATTTTTTAAGTACATGAACAATAAGGATGCCGGAATACCGGGATATGTGCTGGTGGATCCTGTGAAAAATGAGGCAAAGTATATAAAGCTTGACAAGGCGATGAAATATTCTCCTTCTGCATGCTTTGGACATAATCTACAAAGACATGTGCAGTTTTCTTATCCGGCTTATGAGTTCAACGGCTTTTATTTTGAATTGGACAACGAGGGAAATCCATATTATATATGTCCGGTTTTACAGGCAAATGCCGGATTATTCGGGGCAAAGGATGTAAAGGGAATCGTAATCTGTGATCCGTGTACCGGTGATTGTGAGTACATGACTGTGGAGAACGTACCAAACTGGGTGGATCGTGTGTATGACGGTGATCTTGCAAGTCAGAAGTATAACTGGTATGGAATGTTATCCGGCGGATTTTGGAACAGCGTCATTGGAAACAAGGGCTGTAAGGTGACGACGGATGATTATGGATATATCGTGATGGATGGAGATGTCTGGGTTTACACGGGTGTAACGTCCGTGAACGGCGATCAGTCCAATATCGGTTTTGTACTTATGAATTCCAGAACTGCGGAGAGCAAGTACTTTCCAATTGCCGGCGCGGAGGAGCATTCTGCGATGTCATCGGCAGAAGGACAGGTGCAGAATTTAGGTTATTCCGCATCATTTCCATCTTTGATTAACATTGGGAATGTTCCGACATATATATTAGTATTAAAGGATAATGCTGGGCTGGTAAAAATGTATGCCCTCGTCAATGTGGAAAAATATAGTATCGTCGCAACCGGAACGACGCAGAAGGAGGCTCTTGCAAGTTATCGGAAGCTGTTGAACGAAAATGGGATTCAGGTTGCGGGGACTGAGATAGCGGAGGATACTCCAAGTAAACGGATTACCGTGGAGAAAATCCGATATATTACCGTGGAAGGGGAGACCTATGTTTATATCACGGCAAAGGATCGCTCTGTATATAAGCAGAATTTTGCAGACAATGAAAACCTGATTTTTATTGAGGAAGGCGATGTAATAACAGTACATTATATCGAATCCGAGGATGGTGCAAATAGCATGTTGTCCTTTGAAAAGTAAGAAATCAAAAGTATATACGAAGGGAGAAAGGAAACTATGAAAGAGGGATTAAGCAGTAGAATCGGAAGTACATTTTTAAAGGTTCTTCGCCGGGCATTGATTATTGTTTGTCTGGAATCGGTTTTGATTGGTGGTTGTTTTGCGATTATGTATACGTTAAAGGATAACCGCGGTTCTGTAACCGAATATACGGAGGAAATCGACCGTGCGATGCAGAGCAAGGTGAGTATGGTGGAGGCTATCGCATCCGGTATCAGCAGTGGAACAATCGTGGAAAGAGACGATATTCAGAATTATGTGGATACTATGGTTTCGATGGATGAACAGGTTTCGGCTGTGTATAGCTGCTATGATGAAAATATTACAATTATGAGTGGCGGATGGCAGCCTCCAGAGGATTTTATCGTAACGGACCGGGAATGGTATATAGGAGCACAGGAGGATCCGAGCAAAGTCTTTATTTCTGATCCTTATGTGGATGAACAGAGTGGCGGAATCTGTATCACACTGGCAAAGGCAACTTATAAAGATGGTGAAATGGCTGGTGTCGTCGGAATGGATATGTATATGGATAATCTGGTTTCTCTTATAGAGGAAAGCTATCAGGGAAACAGTTATGTATTTTTGGCAACTGCTGATGGAACGATCCTTGTGCATCCGAATGACAAATATTGTCTGAATGTGAATAACGCTTCGAATGTAAAGGATGTAAATTCCGGAAGATATCAATCTTTTATAAAGGGGAATATGTTTACAAAGCCCTTCATAGATTATAAAGGCGGTATGAAATTAGGAATCGGAAACACCTCCGAGGTAGCGGGATGGAGAGTTATTGCGGTAAAACCATTGAATTCTATTTTACTGTTCTTTTTACTCATAATTGGTCTGAATGTGGCAATCTATTTTATAATAGTTGCTATTACCAAAAGGGATGTCGATGGAAAGGTTAGCGTACTTTTTAGACCATTGGAGTCTATCAGTGGCAAGATGACACAGGTCGCAGAGGGAGATTTGTCTGTTGTATTTGACGAGGAAAAAAATTCTCTTGAAATTGAACGATTGACGGATTCCATCAATGAGATGATAGAAAGTCTGAAGTTTTACATTGACAGTATTTCAGGTACAGTTACGGAGATTTCTGATAAAAACCTGACCGTTACTATAGATGGCGAGTTTAAGGGCAGCTATGTACAGATTAAGAATGCTTTGGAAGAAATCGTGAGAAGCCTGAATGGTTCATTCCGACAGATTAAGGAAGAAGCAGATAAGGTTTTGAATTTTGCGGATGAACTCGGCAAGACAACGGAAAGTGTAGCACAGACGGCATCGGTACAGAACGGAGCAGTTTCCAATGTATCAGAGGATATGACGCGGCTTACAGAGCAGACGAAGCAGATTACGGAACGGGCAATCCGTGTCCGTGATACAGCAGAGGTTACCAAAGAGCATTTGGAGATGGGTAATCGGGAGATGGCAGAGCTTGTGAAAGCGATTGAAAGCATAGAGCGGTGCTATGACGAGATTGCACAATTTATCGGAGAAATTCAAAATATTGCATCTCAGACAAATCTGCTCTCTTTAAATGCATCCATTGAGGCAGCACGGGCAGGAGAAGCCGGAAGCGGATTTGCAGTTGTGGCAGGAGAAATCAGCACACTTGCGGATTCCAGCGAAAAAGCAAGCCAGAATATAAGCAAGTTGATTGAGGAATCCAAGGAGGCTGTTGCCGCTGGAAAAGAGCTCGTTACAGCTACCTCTGCAACAATTCAGCAGGGCATGAACGACTCCGTCCAGTCAAAGCAGAATATTGATGAAATTGTATCGTATGTGGAGAAGCAGCAGCAGGCAATTGAAGATGTCAATGGCGAATTAAGGGAAGTTGCAGATATGGTAGAAAGTAACGCGGCAACTGCTCAGGAAAATGCCGCAATCGGTCAGCAACTGAATGAATGTGCACAAAGCCTGAAGGAGATGGCTGATTCCTTCGCATTGTAGGGTTAAGGTATGTCTGAGAACACATGCGTTGTTCAAATCGTCTGTTCAGAGAATAAAGTGTTGACAAAGAAGGTAGTTTTTGCTATTATATTTTAGCGTGTTGACGCGAAAACTAAATAACACCGGTTGGTAAAGATGTGTTTTTTAGGCATTGGAGATGTACTCAAGTGGTTGAAGAGGCGCCCCTGCTAAGGGTGTAGGTCGTTCGCGCGGCGCGAGGGTTCAAATCCCTCCTTCTCCGTTCGCAAAGTGCATTTCCAATGCATTTGAAAAGGTGAGCAAATTCCTATTTTATAGAGGTTTGCTCGTTTTTTTGTTTCAAGAAAAGTAAAGTCGTTTTGTGAACGGCTTGAATACCGGAAAACTTTTATTGCAGACGATAAGGAAAAAATTTAACGCTGGTAATGTAGTCAGATTTGCCGGTAAAGATGTTCATGGATTAAACATTCTGAAAATGTAGGCATTGCTGCAAGAGTGTGCATGACACATTCCTATGTTTTAATGCAAAAATAATTATTGAAGAATACCAAGCATTGAAATCTGTTGGA
>CAZLZH010000075.1:0-10118 GCA_964563955.1 uncultured Bacteroides sp.
GGTACAAGAATCGTAGTTATGAAGGATGGTATCATCCAGCAGGTTGATACACCGCAGAATTTGTATGACAAGCCATGCAATCTCTTCGTAGCAGGATTCATGGGTATGCCACCTATGAACTTCATTGATTGTAAGGTTGTTAAGTCTGGTGCAGATGTATTGCTTATGTTTGGTTCACATTCAATTAAGGTTCCGGATTCAAAGGCTCAGAAGCTGATTGCCGGTGACTTTATTGATAAGGAAGTTGTTCTTGGTATCCGTCCGGAGGATATTCATGATGAGCAGCTCTTCATCGAGTCTTCACCTGAGAGTGTTATCGATGCAAGAATCAATATTTACGAAATGCTTGGTGCAGAAGTTTACCTTTACTTTACAATCGATCAGTTTGATATCACAGCAAGAGTAAACGCTCGTACAACAGCAAGACCTGGTGATACAGTTCAGTTCGCATTCGACCTGAGCAAGATTCATATCTTCGATAAGGAGACAGAGGAAATTATCATTAACTAGAGTTGTTTGTAAATATTTCCAAAAGTTTGAACAAAGTGTGATTTTTTAGAGGAAATGCATAAAAAAATGCGTTTCCTCTTTCTTTTTTTATATTTTTCGTGTAAAATGTTGTGTGTGTGAGTAGGGAAAGCTGTATTTTGGAAAATCATTGACAGAACACTATGCAAATGTTACAATTTTGTTACGGAAGCTTTAACTATTCATAACAAAACTGAGGTTCAAGAAAAAGAATAGGGGTGGACAAATGATTTCAAATCAGATATTGCAGGATACGATTGAGGGAATTAAAGCGATCACAAGAGCTGATCTGTGTGTTATGGACACAGAAGGCAAAATCCTTGCGACGACGATTCGTAATATGGAGGAATACGAGGAAGCGGTGGTAACATTTGCGGAATCAGCGGCTGACAGTCAGGTGATTCATGGATTTCAGTTTTTTAAGGTGTATGATGAGAATGAACTGGAGTATGTTATCCTTGCAAAAGGAAATGCCGAGGACGTATATATGATCGGCAAGATGGCAGCTTTTCAGATTCAGAATCTGTTAGTGGCATACAAGGAGCGTTTTGATAAGGATAATTTCATTAAAAATCTTTTGCTTGATAACCTGCTTCTTGTTGATATTTACAATCGGGCAAAGAAGCTTCATATAGAGACGGATGTGAAGCGTATCGTATTTATTATTGAGACGAAGACGGAGAAGGATACAAATGCGCTGGAGACCGTCAGGACGTTGTTCTCAAGTAAGACGAAGGATTTTATCACGGCGGTTGATGAGAAAAATATCATTCTCGTGAAGGAAGTAAAGCCGAGTGAGACTTACGAGGATATGCGTAAGACAGCAAAGGTGATTGTCGATATGCTGAATACAGAGGCAATGTCATCCGTGAATGTGGCATACGGTACGATCGTAAATGAGATTAAAGAGGTTTCCCGCTCTTATAAGGAAGCAAAGCTTGCACTTGATGTCGGAAAGATATTCTACAGTGATCGAAAGATTATTGCGTACAGTAATCTCGGAATCGGCAGACTCATTTACCAGTTGCCACTTCCGCTTTGCAAGATGTTCATCAAGGAAATCTTTGATGGGAAATCACCGGATGAGTTCGATGATGAAACACTTACGACAATCAACAAGTTTTTCGAGAACAGTCTGAATGTGTCCGAGACGTCGAGACAGCTTTATATTCATCGAAATACACTGGTTTACCGTCTTGACAAGCTTCAAAAGAGTACAGGACTTGACTTGCGTGTGTTCGAGGATGCTATTACATTTAAGATTGCATTGATGGTTGTAAAGTACATGAAATATATGGAATCTTTGGATTATTAAAAAACTACGAGGAGAACAGTTATGTTAGAACTAGATCACGTGAAGATGCGATATCCGGCAAGTAAAACCTATGCCTTAAATGATGTTAGTCTGAAAATAGAAAAGGGTGAGTTTGTTTTTATCGTTGGTTCCTCCGGTTCCGGTAAGACAACACTGATTAAGCTTTTATTGAAGGAATTGGATCCGACCGCCGGTAAGATTAAGGTTGCCGATACGGATTACAGCCGTTTGAAACGAAAAAATATACCGAAAATCCGGCGAAAGATCGGCGTTGTATTTCAGAATTTCCGGTTGCTGAAGGATCGTACAGTCTATGAGAATGTTGCGTTTGCGCAGAGGGTAATTGAGACACCGAGCCGCTATATTCGAAGACAGGTGCCGGCGATGCTGACGCTGGTAGGACTCGCAGATAAGTATAAATCTTATCCGAAGCAGTTGTCCGGTGGTGAACAGCAGAGAGTGGCGCTTGCCCGGGCGCTTGTGAATAAGCCGGAGATTTTACTTGCCGATGAGCCGACAGGTAATCTGGATCCGAAAAATTCTTGGGAAATTATGCGTTTGTTAGAGGATGTCAATAAGAAGGGAACGACGGTTGTTGTCGTAACGCATAATAAAGAGATCGTAAACATGATGCAGAAGCGTGTTGTTACGTTGAAGCATGGTGAAATAATCAGTGATGAACAAAAAGGTGGGTACATCGATGAGGATTAGTTCGTTATTATACAGTATCAGACAAGGAATCAAAAACATACGCAGAAATCTTTTGTTCTCATTGGCATCCATTGGAACAATCGTTTCCTGCCTGTTCCTTTTTGGTATCTTTTATTGTGTGATTGTCAATTTTCGTTCAGCAATGACGGATTTGGAAAATACGGTTACGATCTCTGTATTTTTCGACGAGGGCATCACGGATGAGAATATGACGATGATTGGAGAGCAGATTCGTCTGCGCGACGAAGTGAATACATTGGATTTTATTTCTGCGGATGAAGCATGGAAGCAGTATGTAGAGGATAATTTCGAGGATCCGCAGGCGGCAATGGACGCATTTCAGGGGGATAACCCGCTGAAGAACAGTGCTTCCTATAAGATAACGCTGAAGGATTTGAATAATCAGGCGGAATTTGTGCAGTATCTGAAAGGACTTTCCGGCGTGCGAAAGGTCTTAAGCTCTGAGGTCACAGCGGATGGTGTGGCTGCTTTGAACAGCGTGGTGAGCTATGCATCCATCGGAATCGTGGTTATTCTGCTTCTTGTATCTGTGTTCCTGATTAGTAACACGATCACGATTGGTATTACGGTTCGTAAGGAAGAAATCGGTATTATGAAGCTGATCGGTGCGACGAACTTTTTTGTAAGAGCACCGTTTATTGTGGAAGGTATCATCATAGGCCTGGTCGGTTCCATGATTCCGTTGATACTCGTATATTATATGTACGATACAGTCATCCAGTATATTATCGGCCGGTTTGCAGTTGTGCAGAATTTGTTTGCATTTGTACCGGCGAATGAAATATTTTCGGTGCTGATTCCGGTATCTGCCGGCATCGGTATCGGACTTGGTTTGATTGGTAGTATGTTAACAACAAGAAAGCATTTGAAAGTTTAGGAGGGAATGGTAAAAATGAAATCCAAGAAACTTGTACGAGCGATCATTGCTTTTGTGATTGCAGGAAGTATGTGTACGCAAGTAAGTGCGACCAGTATATCCGATCTGCGTGATGAAAAGAAGCAGAAGGAGAGCAAAAAGGAAGAGGCAGAAACGGTACTGGAACAGCTTCAAAATGAGCAAAATTCTATATTAGACGCGATTGCGGAACTGGACGCTCAGGTTGCCGAATATACAGACCAGATTACGGAGCTTGAGGCTAAGCAGACGGAATTAGAGGATAGCATTGAGGTAAAACAGGCGGAGCTTGCAGTGGCAGAGGAAGAAGAACAGGCGCAGTATGAGGCGATGAAGGAACGTATCCGGTACTCATACGAAAACGGAACGCCATCCTATCTGGATATCTTGTTTACGACATCAGATATCTCAGATATGGTAAACGGAGCGGAATATGTGGATCAGATTTATACATATGATAAAAATATGTTTAATGATCTGGTGGAAATCCGACAGACGATTGCAGACACAAAAGCTGGTCTTGAAAGTGATTTAGAAGAGGTCGAGGATATTAAGCTGGAAGTGGAGGACAATAAAGCTGCTGTCGAAGTCATGATTGAAGGTAAGGAAGTTCAGGTTGCAAATTATGCATCCTCTATTGATGATTACGAGGCAACGATTGCGGCACTTGAGGCTGATATTGCAGCAACGAATCAGGCGATTGCAGATGCGGAGGCAGCTTATCAGGCACAGCTTGCTGCACAGATAGCGGCAGGCTCAGCACCATCGAATGTTGATATTACATATACCGGCGGAGCTTTGCAGTGGCCGGTTTCTACGGGTGGTTCTATTTCCTCATACTTTGGACATAGAGAGAGTCCCGGAGGTATTGGTTCCACAAATCATCAGGGACTTGATATTGCCTGTCCGACCGGAACACCGATCGTTGCCTGTGAGGCAGGTACGGTGATTGCTGCCGGATATTCGGGCTCTATGGGTAATTATGTGACGGTTGCACACAGTGCATCTGTGACAACAACCTATATGCATAATTCCAGTCTGTGTGTCAGTGTCGGACAGTCTGTTTCCCGAGGAGAAGTCATTGCACTTGCAGGAAGTACCGGGAATTCGACGGGACCGCACTGCCATCTTGGACTTCGAATCAATGGTTCCTATGTGGATCCGCTACCATATTTGCAGTAAGGAGAGTTGAATTGACGTGAATAAAGGTGCAAAGAAACTATATGCAACATTGCTTGCAGTCTCTCTCGCCGTGGTATGTATCGGTTGTGGACAAAATACGGAAGGGAAAAAAAATAAACGTACAGAGGCTATCGATGTACAGACAGAGTCGAATGGAACCGAAACGACATCGGAACCGGTTGCAGCATCGGAAATCTGGGAGGATGACAGCGTTGCAAAAAAGGTTGATGAAATCAATGAATTGATCGACAACTATTATTACTTTGATGTCGATCGTGATAAGCAGGAAGAAGCGTTATATGACGGTATCATGGAAGGCCTTGATGATCCGTATTCCGTGTATTACACAAAGGAGGAATATGCAGATCTGATGGAAGAAAGCTCCGGTGAGTATGTTGGTGTCGGTGCAGTTGTGACAACAAATGAGGATATGCGGGTTGAGGTCGTGCGACCGGTCAGAAATAGCCCGGCAGAGGAAGTTGGTATTCAGGCAGGCGATATTATTGTGCAGGTTGATGACACAGAGATTACCGATCAGGAGCTCTCGGTTGTCGTTGATATGATTCGTGGCGAGGAAGGTACAACCGCATATTTGAAGGTTTATCGTGAGGGCGAGCCGGATTATCTGGAGTTTAATGTGGAGCGCCGTAAGGTTGAGAACTTCACGGTTGAGAGCGAAATGCTTGACAAGGAGGTTGCCTATATTGCGGTAACACAGTTTAATGATAATACGGCGGATGAGTTTGCGGAAGCGTTTGAGGAATGTCAGGCAAATGGTGCAAAGGCTGCCATCATTGATTTGCGTGATAACCCGGGCGGACTTGTGACATCGGTTGTCGATATGTGTGATTATATTATGGATGACGGATTGATCGTTTCCACAAAGGATAAGAATGGAAACAGTCTTGGCGAATACAGTGATTCCGGCAAACACAGTGTTGATATTCCGTTGGTCGTTCTTGTGAATGGCAACAGTGCAAGTGCATCGGAGATATTTGCGGGAGCTATGCAGGATACCGGAAAAGCAGAAATTGTCGGAACAACAACATTTGGAAAAGGGATTGTGCAGTCCGTGATTCCGCTTTCCGACGGAACGGCAGTCAAGATAACGATTGCGAAATATTTTACTCCGAATGGAAATGATATCCACGAAAAGGGCATTGAACCGGATTATGTCGTGGAGCTGCCGGATAATCAGGAGAGCGCAGTCAGCATTGAGCGTGAGGATGACACACAGCTTGAAAAAGCACAAGAAGTCATTGCGCAGATGTTAAATAAATAATAAACAGGAGTTTTGTCGGAGTATGAAAAAGGAAATGATTATTGTACTTGATTTTGGCGGACAGTATAATCAGCTGATTGCAAGACGTGTCCGGGAATGTAATGTGTATGCTGAAGTGCATCCGTATACATTGCCAATCGAGAAAATCAAGGAGATGAATCCGAAGGGTATTATCTTTACGGGTGGACCTAACAATGTGTGTGATGATGATTCACCACGTTATCAAAAGGAAATTTTTGAACTCGGAATTCCGATTTTGGGTATTTGCTATGGTTCACAGCTCATGGCGTATATGCTTGGCGGTACTGTGGAGACAGCACCGGTCAGTGAATATGGAAGAACCGAAGTGGATGTTGATACAACCAGTATTTTATTTCATGGAGTCAATTCAAAAACAATCTGTTGGATGAGCCATACGGTTTATATAGCAAAGGCACCGGAGGGCTTTAAGGTTGTGGCAACAACGCCGGTCTGCCCGGTCGCTGCAATGGAGTGTCCGGAAAAGAAATTATATGCGACACAGTTCCATCCGGAGGTTATGCATACAGAAGAAGGACAGAAGATGCTTTCTAACTTCGTTTATAATGTATGTGGCTGTTCGGGCGATTGGAAGATGGATTCCTTTGTCGAGACAACCATTAAGGAGATTCGGGAAAAGGTCGGAAACGGTAAGGTGTTATGTGCATTGTCCGGCGGTGTGGATTCTTCTGTTGCGGCTGTGCTTTTATCAAAGGCAGTCGGCAAGCAGCTTACCTGTGTGTTTGTCGATCATGGTTTGCTTCGCAAGAACGAGGGCGATGAGGTTGAAGCAGTATTTGGTCCGGAGGGTCCATATGAGCTGAACTTTATCCGTGTAAATGTGCAGCAGCGTTATTATAAGAAATTAGCTGGTGTAACAGAACCGGAAGAAAAGCGTAAGATTATCGGTGAGGAATTTATCCGTGTATTTGAGGAAGAGGCCAAGAAGATCGGTGCCGTTGATTTTTTGGTTCAGGGAACCATCTATCCGGATGTCATTGAATCCGGACTCGGAAAATCTGCGGTTATCAAGAGCCACCATAATGTAGGCGGTCTGCCGGAGCATGTGGATTTCAAGGAAATCATCGAACCGCTTCGCCTGCTTTTTAAGGATGAGGTTCGTAAGGCGGGTCTTGAGCTTGGTATTCCGGATTACCTCGTCTACCGTCAGCCATTTCCGGGACCGGGACTCGGTATCCGTATCATCGGCGAGGTAACAGAGGACAAGGTTCGCATCGTACAGGATGCCGACTACATTTACCGTGAGGAAATTGCCAAAGCAGGTCTTTCCAAGAATATCGGTCAGTATTTTGCCGCCCTTACCAACATGCGTAGCGTGGGCGTCATGGGCGATGAGAGAACATACGACTATGCAGTCGCATTACGAGCTGTCAACACTTCCGATTTCATGACAGCAGACTGCTCAGAGATTCCGTTTGAAGTATTGCAAAGAGTCATGACACGGATTATCAATGAGGTCAAGGGGGTCAATCGTGTAATGTATGATTTAACGAGTAAACCACCTGGGACGATTGAGTTCGAATAATGTACATGAGCCAAGAAATGCCGAATTTACGGCGTTCCTTGGCTCGTTTTATGTCGCGTGACAATCAAATGACAATAATTTTAGAAATAATTCTTTGTATAATGTGAATTACCAAATGAACAATGAGTTAAAGCAATCCGTACTTAGTTGCAATTATAGTTAATATAAAGATAATTAAGGCAGGAATAAAACCAATAATGATTCCGGTAATAAAAGAATGTTTATTTGAATCCTCATATTGTTTTTTAAAACTGTCTAAATGTTTTTGGGTTGTAGCTAAATCGATTTTTAGCGTGTTAATATCATCGCTTTGTTTATCAGTTAGTTTGGTGAGTGTATCTATTTGGGCATTGAGTTTTATATTTTCGTATCTGATTTTTTCTAATTCATTTAGCTGTGATTCTTGCGTTGAGTTAAGTCTGTCCATTTTACCACAAACGGTGTCTTCGTAGTCAGGAAGTTCAGGTTGGTATATTTCTATATTTGATAAAGTCTTGCTTAGTGAATTCAAAGCGCTAATGTCCATATTTTTTAATCTCCTTTTTGTTGAGTTATTCTTTCTTCCGTTTCCTTTTCCTCTTCACATAAGAGAAATCAGGAAACAGGTCTTTTAACAATTCAGCAGTTTCTTCTGCATCGTCATCTTCATCCATATTCTGAACAAGTAGCTGGTCGTCATCATCAAGATTCAACGAAACAGTGTATTCTTTATTTGGGTCTGTTGGGTTCATTGGGTACTTCACCTCTTTGAGGTAATATTCCGTTTCTGATATTTCATTATCTTCCAGCTTGTCTCGCAAGCGTGCCCAATACTCAACCATCTTTCGGAAGTTATCAAGGTCTTCCTGTGAACGGGGACCGGCACTTGGAAGCCGCTCTTCAAATTGGAAGCATACTTCTCCGTCTTTTATAGTAGGGCGTAAACCATATGCCCATTCAATGTCAAACAGTACATGAAGTGCGCTGAATATGTTTGCAACATCAGGGTCAGATAATGCATAAAAGCTGACCCCCAAATTGTTTGCAATATTTAATAAAGTCGCTTCATCCGGATATCTGTTTCCAAGCTCATAGTTTCTGATAGTGGATTCGTTTAATCCGCATTTCTCTGCTAATTCCTTTTGCGTCATGTCAGATGCAATTCTGAAATTTCGAATCAAATAGCCTACCCGGCTGGTGAATTTCTCGCCCATTTTAACTGCTCCTTATTCGTGTAATGAGTGTTGTAGCATGCATGAAGTCACGAGGTACAAACCATGTATCTACATTAATACTTAATATGTTTTCTGCAAAGGCAAAACTCGAAAAACCTTCGGTTTTCCTCGTTCGCGGGCGCGTTCTCATGGTGCTTTGCCGCTTGTTTATGCTTCGCATATCAATCGTCAAAACTCCATGCTCACTTTTGCCTTCGCGTACATTATATCATCAACAGTGCAAAAGTGAAATGTTTTTTTGATAAAAAGTATTGACAGTACAGAAATGAACTGTTAATATAAAACGCATCAAAACCGTTCATAAATGAACTGAATAATAAAACGAAAGAGAGGAGGCATTAGCTTATGGAGAACAAGAGATTTTTGACAGCACAGGATGTCATGGAAATGTTGGGAGTATCACTATCGTATTCTTATAAACTGATACGAAGGTTGAATGCAGAACTTGAGGCTGATGGATTTGTGACAATAAAAGGGCGTGTCAGTACACAGTATTTTATGAAACGAATCTATGGGCTATCTATGGATAAGGAGGTGGGATAGATGGCGGTTATCAAGAATAATAAGACTGGAACGTGGGAGGTGAGAACTTATTATAAGGATTTGACCGGAGCAAGGAAACAGAAAACAAAGAGGGGCTTTGCCAAGAAGAGCGAAGCCCTTGAATGGGAGAGAAATTTCAAGCTGAAAGAGGATCAGAGTATCAGTATGAGCTTCAAAAGCTTTGTGGACATTTATCTGACGGATTTAGAACCAAGAATAAAACGCAATACTTTTCTGACAAAGAAGCACATTATTGAGACAAAAATTCTGCCTTATTTCGGGAAACGAAAACTGGATGATATTCGAACCTCGGATGTCATCCAGTGGCAAAATGAGATTATGAAGCTGAAAAAGGATAATGGGGAGTTATTCTCTCCTACCTATCTGAAAACCATTCATAATCAGCTCAGTGCCATATTAAATCATGCGGTAAATATGTATGGTCTGAAAGATAATGTGGCACGAAAAGCCGGAACTATGGGTAAGGAAGAAAATAAGGAAATGGAGTTTTGGACGCAGGATGAATTTCAGGCATTTTTAGAGTGTGTGGCAGATAAGCCAATTTCCTATTATGCATTTGAAATGCTTTATTGGACGGGCGTTCGCGAAGGTGAGCTGCTTGCCCTGACACCAGCTGATTTCAATTTTGAAAAGAAAACTCTTCGGATAAACAAGTCATATCAGAGGCTGGAGGGGAAAGATGTGATTACAGACCCTAAAACACCCAAGAGTAACAGAACAATTGTCATGCCGGATTTTCTTGCTGTAGAAATGGAAGATTTCATAAGCAGTCTTTATGGAATAAGGGATGAAGACAGAATATTCACTATTTCAAAAAGTTATCTGCATCATGAGATGGATAG
>CAZLZH010000076.1:0-9994 GCA_964563955.1 uncultured Bacteroides sp.
CTCTGCTGTGGGATACCAGCCAACCCTTTCTTCAGAAATGGGTGCTCTTCAGGAGCGTATTACATCTACAAAGAATGGTTCTATCACTTCCGTACAGGCTGTTTATGTGCCTGCGGATGACTTGACGGACCCGGCACCGGCAACAACCTTTGCCCATCTGGATGCGACGACAGTTCTTTCACGTTCTATCGTAGAGCTTGGTATTTACCCGGCAGTAGATCCGCTTGAATCTACATCCAGAATTCTGGACCCACGTGTGGTAGGCGAGGAACATTATAAAGTTGCGCGAGGCGTGCAGGAGATTCTCCAGAAATACAAGGAGTTGCAGGATATCATTGCAATTCTCGGAATGGACGAGTTGTCAGAGGAGGATAAGATTGTCGTTGCCAGAGCGAGAAAAGTACAAAAATTCCTTTCACAGCCGTTCCATGTTGCAGAGCAGTTTACCGGACTTCCGGGCAAATATGTTCCGTTGTCTGAGACAATCCAAAGCTTTAAGGAGATACTTGAAGGTAAACATGATAATGTACCGGAGAGTTACTTCCTGAACGCCGGAGGTATTGAGGACGTTGTAGCAAGATGTAAAGAAAGCTAAGGCAGTTATGGCAGGAAGGAGTCTGCATGGCGGAAAATAAAATGATGGTTCGTGTTATTGCTCCTGAACGTGTATTTTACGAAGGTGAAGCAAACTTTGTGGAATTTAACACCATCGAGGGCATCATCGGACTATATCCGAAACATATACCCATGACGGTTGTCATTGCGCCCGGTGTATTGAAAATACGCGAGGATGACGGTGAGAAAGAAGCGGCGCTTCATTCCGGATTCGCGGAGATTTTGGGCGATTCCGTTACGATTCTTGCAGAATCAGTTGAGTGGCCGGACGAAATAAATATTCATCGTGCGGAGGAGGCAAAAATTCGTGCAGAACGCCGAATCCATGATAGTTCACAGGATGTCGACCGTGCTGAACTTGCATTAAAACGTGCAATGCTCCGTTTGGAAATGACGAAACATTTATAAGAATATAATAAGACAGGGGTTTCGGAAGAAACCCCTGTTTTGATGTATTTTTATTAAAAAATCAAAATGTATACTGTATACAATCTATGTATCGAAAAAAGTACAAAAATTTGAAAATAATTCGTTGACGTGTATACAAGAAAATTTTATAATAGAATCAGCCTCAGAAAAAAAGGCATTTTTGCACGGAGAAGGTTGCCTGCATTTCTGAATTTAAACATGAAGAATTGCGCATAAAGCGCGGGAAAAAGGAGGAGTAATACACAATGGCAATTTTATTGAAGTTGAACTCACTGGACGCAGAAGGCTGGGAAGGCTTTGTACCGGGTAAGTGGCAGAAGGAAGTAGAGGTTCGTGATTTTATTCAGAAGAACTACACACCATATGAGGGTGATGATTCTTTCCTTGCTGATCCGACACAGGATACAAAGGATTTGTGGCAGATGGTTCTTGATCTTTCTAAGAAAGAGAGAGAAGCAGGCGGCGTTCTTGATATGGATACAAAGGTTGTATCTACACTTACATCTCATGGCCCTGGATATCTTGACAAGAGCAAAGAGAAGATTGTTGGTTTCCAGACAGATAAGCCATTTAAGAGAGGTATGAATGTATACGGCGGTATCCGTATGGCTATGAAGGCTTGTGAGGACAATGGATACAAGGTAGATCCTGAAATCGTAGAGTTCTTTACAACACATAGAAAGACACATAACGCAGGTGTATTTGATGTGTACGATGCTGAAATCAGAAGATGTCGTACAAATCACATCATCACAGGTCTTCCGGATGCTTACGGTCGTGGACGTATCATTGGTGACTACAGAAGAGTGGCTCTTTATGGTACAGATTTCCTGATCGAGGATAAGAAGATCCAGAAGGATTCTTTTGGTGAGGTTTATACAGATGATGTAATCAGAGGCAAGGAAGAGATTGCTGAACAGATCCGTGCTCTTGGCGAATTGGCTAAGATGGCAGCTTCATATGGCTGCGATATCACAAAGCCTGCTAAGAATGTTAAGGAAGCTATCCAGGCAGTATACTTTGGTTACCTTGGCGCAGTTAAGGAGCAGAACGGTGCAGCTATGTCACTTGGACGTACCGCTACATTCCTTGATATCTACGCTGAGAGAGATTTGAAAAACGGCACATTTACTGAGGAAGAGATTCAGGAGTTTGTTGATCATTTCGTTATGAAGCTGCGTTGCGTTAAGTTCGCAAGAACACCTGAGTACAACTCTATTTTCGCCGGTGATCCTGTATGGGTTACAGAGTCACTTGGTGGTATGGGTGTTGACGGACGTACACTTGTTACAAAGATGAGCTTCCGTTATCTCCACACACTTGACAACCTTGGTACAGCTCCGGAGCCAAATCTTACAGTTCTCTGGGCAAAGAACCTTCCGATTAACTGGAAGCAGTACTGTGCTAAGATGTCTATCAAGTCTTCATCTATCCAGTATGAGAATGATGATATGATGAGACCAATCAATGGTGATGATTACGGTATCGCTTGTTGTGTATCATCTATGAGAATTGGTAAAGATATGCAGTTCTTCGGCGCAAGAGCAAACCTTGCAAAGTGTCTGCTTTATGCAATCAATGGTGGTGTAGATGAGTGTACAGGCGTACAGGTAGGACCGAAGTACAGACCGGTTACATCCGAGTATCTTGATTTTGACGATGTAATGGATAAGTTTGATGACATGATGGAGTGGCTTGCTAAGGTATACGTAAGCGCATTGAATATCATTCATTATATGCATGATAAGTATGCATATGAGAGAATTCAGATGGCTCTTCATGACAGAGACGTACAGAGATTCTTCGCTACAGGTCTTGCAGGACTTTCTGTAGTAGCTGATTCACTTTCAGCTATTAAGTATGCAAAGGTAAAATGTATCAGAAATGAGCAGGGTATCGTTACATCTTATGAGACAGAGGGCGATTTCCCTAAGTATGGTAACAACGATGACAGAGTAGACAGCATTGCTGCAAGTATCGTTTCAACATTTATGCATAAGCTTAGAAAGCATCATGTATATAGAAATGGTCTTCCTACAATGTCAATCCTTACAATTACATCAAATGTAACTTACGGTAAGAATACAGGTGACACACCATGTGGTAGAAAGCATGGTCAGCCGTTTGCTCCGGGTGCTAACCCACTTCATGGTAGAGATTCACATGGTGCAGTAGCTTCCCTTTCATCTGTTGCTAAGCTTCCGTTCCAGGATTCCAGAGATGGTATTTCCAATACATTCTCGATTATCCCGGGTGCACTTGGTAAGGAAGATCAGGTATTTGCCGGCGACCTTGAAGTAGATTTGAAGTTAAACTAATAACATTATAACTTAGAGTTCTGAGAGGTGTAAAATATGAACGATGGACTCGATAAAGTTGATGATCTTGTTGCTATGTTAGATGGTATGGTTGAAAATGGTCATGGGCACATTACTGTGTCCTATGACCCGGACCAAGAAGGCGATTCTGTCGAGACGCTTGGTTGTCTGGATTGTGCCAAAGGAAATCTGGCATGTGCCGTTCCGACATTGCATGAGGGAATCGACGATGCATTTGAAGATCAATAAAATTTATTAATTATAAGATAGGAGGATTATTAAAATGGCTAGTACACAGCAGATTGACAACCTGGTAAATATGCTTGATGGTTATGTAGAGAAAGGTGGATATCATCTTAATGTTAACGTATATAACAGAGAGACTCTGATCGATGCTCAGAAGCATCCGGAGAATTATCCACAGCTTACAATCCGTGTATCCGGATATGCTGTAAACTTCATCAAGCTTACACCGGAGCAGCAGGCTGACGTTATTTCACGTACATTCCATGAGGCAATGTAAGTGAAAATTGAGTAAGGCGTGTAAAAATGAGTTATAATAAGGGTTGCCTATGCGATGTAGGCAACCCTTATTTGTGCAGGGAAAGGAGATAGAAGATGAACGGAAAGATACATTCAATCGAGACGTTTGGCACGGTGGACGGACCGGGAACGCGATTTGTTGTATTTGTCAAGGGCTGTCCGATGCGCTGTCAATATTGCCACAATCCGGACACATGGACGCAGGAAGGTGCAAAGGATATGTCCGTGGAGGAAATCCTGAAGGAATATGACAACAACAAGGAATTCTATCACAGTGGCGGAATCACGGTTACCGGTGGCGAACCATTGGCGCAGATTGATTTTCTGATTGAGCTTTTTGAGGCTTCAAAAGCCAAGGGCATTCATACATGTCTGGACACATCCGGAATTATGTTCCGAAGAAATGTTCCGGAAACGCTCGCAAAGTATGATCGTCTGATGAAGGTGACGGATCTTATCATGCTTGACATCAAGCATATCGACCCGGAGGGACACAAGAAGCTGACGAGTCAGCCATGCGATAATATATTTGATTTCCTGAAATATCTGGATGAGAAGGAAAAAGAAATCTGGATACGGCATGTCATTGTTCCGGGTATCACATTCAATCCGGAGTATCTGGATCGGCTTGGATATTTTATCGGACAGTTTAAGCATATTAAAGCGTTGGATGTGCTTCCATATCATTCGATGGGAAAGACAAAATACGAAAAATTAGGTATTGATTATGTATTAAAGGATGTTCCAGATGCTACGAAGGAGCAGGCAATCGAGGCGAGAAAGGATATTCTTGCGGGTATGAAACGCCGTCGTCAGGAAATGCAGGACGCGGAAGCATAGAGAAAGAAAAAGGGGCTGTCGCATTTTCCCTAGTGTGTGATAGCTCCTTTTTTAGTGCATTAAATTGCATTTGAGGTCGTTTTAGGTGCATTTGCGGTCGTTTTGCATCGAAAGTATTGAATTATTTTTTGCTTTTATGTATAAAAAATGTAATAGACGTTACATGCTTTGCAATAATTAAAGTATCTGAATAGCTCCATTGAAATAGAAAAAATAAACCGAGAAAGGAGAAATGACATGGAGGTAAATTACGTAGAAATTCGGGCAAATGTCATTACAAAGCTGGAGGAAGAAGCAGGCAACATGTCATCCATACTGAGCAGACTCAGCAGTGTGGTAAATGATATCATTGCCTGCAAGTATCTGGAAGGTGGAACAGCAGATGGCTATATTGCCGAATTTGAGGAGGTCGTAAGCATGACATTTTCCAGCATCAACCAGAACATTACAAGCATTGCGGAACAGCTGGAAGCCGTGTGCAAGAAGTACGAAGCACTTGACCAGGACATTGAAGATCAGTTGTCCGTAAGGTAGGAGGAACGCTTAGGAACGAAGTTCCTAATCAGGATGCGTCCCGACGACCTGCCGCCGAGCGAAGCGAGGGGGCAATACCATATACTAGGAGGGATAAAATGAGTAAATTAAGAGTGGATGTTGACAGCCTGACAGGCATTACCATACCGGCGATGAAGCAGGAAAAGGCGAATCTGGATGCCTGCTATGATGACATGTGCGGCATCGTGCATAGTCTGGTGGATAACGGATACATGGAATCAGAGGCAGCAACGGCGTATGTGGAGGAGTTCAAGACGCTGCTTGCGCCGGATGTGGAGAAGCTGTCCGAGATGGTGGATACCTGTTGCGTACAGCTCGGGCAGATCTGTACTGCCTTTTCGGAACAGGATCGGGCAATCGCAGAAAGCCTGATGTAATCCTTGTATGAAGCGAGGGGCGATACCGCCTGATGTAATACGCATATACAGTAATGGAGCTATAGCAGATATTAAGGCAGAAGAAAGGGAATAGCGGGATGCCGTCTGGCATTCCGCTAATGGAAAGGCGTATGGGAAGAAGCGGAAAGAAAGCAGAAAATCCAAAAGAGGATCTGCAGCGCAACCGGAGAAGGATTCAGAGCTGTGAATCGCAGATTACAGCGAATAATCTGCTGATACAGCGGTATGAAGAACAGTATGATGTACTCCGGTCAGCGATCGGGAATCTCGATACGGTTATATCGAACATAGAGGGAATACAGAGGTACGCGTATCATGTGTTCAATTCCTGCAACGATCATGCAGTTGAGTGGAGGGGACAGGAGTACCGGTATACAGATAATATGGTTTTTGATATCGACACGGATATGAGCAGATATAAGCAAAGCGTGGAGACATTGCAGGAGGAACTTGAGAGCAGACGGGACTGGATACGGGAGGAGATAAACCGGCTGGCGAGTGAAAACTGGACACTACATAACAGTATAGCATATCTTCAGATGCAGAATCGCGCCCTGCGTCTGATTACATAAGGAAACCGGAAGGATATAAAGGATGAAAGCAGGGAGGAAAGGAATATGCCGGGAAAAATATCGGTGGATTTTGAACAGCTGGAGACAGCCATGCAACGTGTGCGGGATGCAGCCGGAAAGATACATATCATTGATTTTCAGTTTGTGCAGAAGGGGAAGTGTGACATTCCCTCCTATACTAGACTGCGGGAACAGCTGGATACGCTGAATGTTCTCTCACAGAGAACAAAAAACATCATGGAGCTGGCAGCCGGAAATGTAACAGCAGTATATACGGAGCTGTGTAACACGGATAAGACGATACAGGAAACATTGGAGAACGGATAAAAATGGGAACAACGATAGAAATTTATGATATATACCAGCTAGGAAATCATATATTGGATGAATTAAGCAAGTTTGTGGAATCAGTTGAGGAGGTAACGGAGCAGGTGGATGCATTCTGCGGTCTGCTGTCAGAGCAGGATGGTGCAGCCGTTGTATCCATGAAGAATTATATGAGCCGGTATGCCGGGGCGGTCGATATGGTAGCCCAGAGCCTGTACTGCGCCTATGGACAGATCCTTCCCATCTATGAAGCGGCAATGTCGTCTTTGGATGCGGATGAATTTGCAGTTATAAATATGGAATGTGTCGAGGAGGTCATCCATGCATATATAACCGCATCCGTCTGGCTGGACGGGGAGGTGGAAATCGTAAATGATATCTGCCGGAAAACAGCCGGATTCTGTGATGCGGATAAACCGGAGGAGACGGGACTGTATGATAATCTGGATGAACTGGTGGAGCGGGAAAGAAGATTCCGGTCGGAGGCGATTGAGATAGATCATGCCTCCTGTGAGGGAGAGATACAGATGCTTGCTGATCTGTGCGATTATTGCGGAGATTATCTGTGGTCTATGTATGAACACCGGTATGTGCCCTGTGGAGACAACACAACCCACATTGATCTGTTACAAAACATGAATCTTCTGACAAGTCTGATGCAGATACAGATGTACAGCGAGGCAAATGCAGACAGAATGGACGCAGTCATGGAGGTATGCCAGCATTATACGGAGGTGTATATACGAAGTGACAGAAATGAAGCAGGATGGAACAAGGCAGGAGCAGGGTTGAAGCTGATAGAGACGGGCTTAATAGCACTGCTGTCCAGAGAGATTGCTGTCTCGAAGTTTATGACTAAGACGGATGAGATTCTGGGAACTGTGACCATGCTGTTTGGAATAACGGAGGGAGCGGAGGGCATTCAGGATATCACCTTTTCAGCGCTTGGGAAGCTGGACACACAATCACTCAATGTGTTAAAATCACTGTTGGGAGAAAAAAATTATTACAGAATGATGAAGGTCTGTGAGGTAGGAGCAACAGCAGCATCCCTGCTGACGGATCTGGAGGCTGTGCATAAGGAAAATCTGATACGTTCGGGAGGGATGGAAACAGAAGCGACCGGAATAAAAACGATGGATGACAGCACAGGGATAAAACCGGCAGAGTTGTCAGAGGGAATACCGGAAGAAATAAAGTCGGTACAGATGCCGGAATTGCCAAAGAATACAGGGGTAAGAGCAGCTGCAACAGGGCAGGTGGAGAACGAAGCAGGAGTAGCTGCAACGGGGCTGGTAGAGAATAATACAGTACCAGGTCTTAAATCCGTGGATAATAAGCTGCCGGAGGGGATAAGGACACAGATAGCAGAGACAGAGATTCCAAGGGCGAAAGCAGTAGGAGAAAACATATCCGGAAGGAATCCACTCGAAAGGAAAACTACGAAGATAGAACCAGTCAGAACGAAACCGGTAAATGAGATACTGCCGAATGGGACTGTGACTGGTGAGATGAGTGGTGGGAAGACAGTAGAAAGTGGAAGTATATCTAATATATTTAAAGCACCTGAAATTACAAGAAATGGTAAGGGTGAATTAACGAATGGAACATATATATTAAACCAACAGGATATGCAGATTCATGTGGATGGAAAAAATCTGGATAAAAGTCAATTTTTGTATAATGTAGATGCAAATAAGGCTGTATTAGATGCCGCAGCTTATGCAGATGTGAATAATTTGTGGGAGGCAGGTTCAGGTAATTTAACTGATTTTGCAAATAAAGCAAAAGTTCCTGTTATTAATGGATATGTAGGAGTAACGGGAAAAGGCGAATTAACTAGTTATATTAACGTATATAGAACTAAAGTAGGATATATTCATGGATGCCCTGGAAATCCATAATGTAAGGAGTGTAGAGCATGGAAAATATGATAGAAGTATTAAAAAGAGCAAGGAATAAAAAAGTGTTTACAAATAATGAATTTGAGGAGTTGCTCATAAAAATTCAAATAGCTGATGATACCCTAAGGTTAGATTGGGATGATGGTGCAGGAGAAGAATGGGCGAGATTTTCTAATCAAGAAGATGGCATTGTGTGCATGATAAGTGCAAAGATAGGTTTAGCATTTATAAGAAAAAATTATAAAGTTAGTAACATAAAAAATGCTATAAATTTGTTGGAAATTGTGTTCACGGATGATTATTGCTCAAATAACTGGTTTATTGATTTAGCCAATTTAAAGCAAATGATACCAGAACTGTATTGGCATGCATCGGAAGGAGCGGTTAATCCAAATAGTTTTAGCTTGGACGATTTGTATTTTGCTACTATTTGATGCATGTGTAACGCGCCCTTTATAACAAAATGTTATGATAGAGTGCATTAGTAGAGGGAAAAAAAGGTATTATTGTTTTCATGGTACTTGTTGTTGCGAATACAATGCGTTTTTGTAAGTCTTGAACTTACATGAGTTTTGCCATACTTAAAAATGCATTTGTGGTCGTTTTGTATCGAAAATATTGAATTGCTTTTTGTTTTTATGTATAAAAAATGTAATAGACGTTACATGTTTTGCAATAATTAAAGTATTTGGATAGCTCTATTTGGAGAAGCTGCCGCCGAGCAAAGCGAGGGGGCGATACCCGCCTGATGTAATACGCACATACAGTAATGGAGCTATAACAGATAGGAAGGCAGAAGAAAGGGAATAGCGGGATGCCGCTTGGCATCCCGCTAAATGACAGAGATATGTAATCAGTAGAAGAAGGAGGAGAGCACATCCGTAAGGTAGATGAGAAAATAGCCATTGACAAGATTAACTATGATGACGTGTTGGAGGTGCGAAAGGTTAGTCATGAGAAGTGGATATAATGGTGCTAATAAGTTTAATCCTTCAATTCAAGAAATACATCCAGATTTACAACAAAGAATAAATAGAACCGTGAGTTTGTCAGGAAATTCAATTGATAATGAATATGCAAATAGAATGAGCTTTGAAATGTGGAGTGTAGATAATTGTGCAGAAATATATTCTTTAAACAATGCATTACAAAATCAAGCAAGCAGTTGTTAATCCAGCAGAAGAAAGAACATATACATATAAACATTTATTTGAATAGAGGTGATTATAGTTGAAATTGATTTTACAAGATGGCGGTATCGAATTATTAGAAGATGCAGGAAGATATTTTCTTCAGTATGATGCCGGAGCACATATGGTAAAGAAAAAAAGAATCAATATTACATCAGATGAGGCATACATATGTCAATTGGATGTTGAGGAAATGTACAATATTATTTTACAATATCAAAATGATGGAGTGTATGGTAATGATATAGTTCCCTCTAGCGTAGGGTAGTTGTCACCCACCTCCCAAGCTGATATGATAAGTAT
>CAZLZH010000077.1:0-9441 GCA_964563955.1 uncultured Bacteroides sp.
GCTTCATCTGCTTTCGATACTTGGAAAACATACCTTCCTTTTGCACCTGATGAACAGTGCTCTTTCGATACTTGCCATTATCAGCCACCTTTTTGCTCGGGTCTCTGTCTACGGTATAGACATTACTTCCCTTGATAGCTGCCCGCTTCGGCTCATGGGTATGAAGCTTCGCTTTCTGCTTGGTATGAATCACCATCGGCTTGTCATCTACCTTTTTGATTTTCAATTTTCTCACCTTCTTTCTACATCCATTACTCTGAAAAGGGTAAAAAAATAGCCATCTGGATGGTAAGTCCAAATGGCTTATGTAAATATTCGATATAATTTTTTTATGTGCTACCTGTTTCTTTATGAGTTCGACAAACTGAAATTTTCACTTTAGTAATTTCTTCCCTTTATATATTGATACTACACCGTTTGCAATAATTATACCAATGAATCCAGACATCCCTGCCGTGCAGATTTGTGGAAAACCAAACAAACCATTATTAGCTAATATCTTTGAAGTGTATATCATTCCACCCCATATTAGCAATCCAATAATCACTGTAAGCCAACCTCGATTCTTGATCTCTTTTACAATAGATTTCTTTTCTTCTGTAGAAATCAATGCCATTTCAGTAATTATCTCCTCCGAGGATATATTTTCAAATCCAAGCAGTTCAACTACACTTATTCCAAGTGCAGTAGCCAAATCTTCCATAATTGCAATATCCGGAAAATGCATACCCGTTTCCCATTTGCTAACGCTTTTATCTGAAACATGAAGTTTTTCTGCAAGTTCTTTTTGGGTCAATCCACGCTCTTTTCTTGTAGCTGAAATTATACTTCCTATCTCTTTCTTATCCATTTTCATCCCTTCCTTTCAGCTATATTGTATTCTTTACAAACAACAATTGCACCCGAGTTAAACGAGAATCTGCAAAAATATCATAAACTTCAAATCTTCAGTTGCTTCCAAACACTTCATAATCTTGGAATTTATATGTCAGCTCCCATACCTTTGAGGGTGTTGACAAAACGCTTTCTGTTGAAAAACACCGCAAACTTGTATTCATTTCCATTTCGCATTTTTACCGTGACCGTTGGCAAAATAAAAAGCCACCCTTTCGTCACTTCACTAATATCTTCGTATTTCAATACTAAATGTCTGTATTCCTGGGATATTGTTAATTTACCTGTATGGTAAGTAATTGCTTCTGAATCTGCAACAATACCACCACCAAGAATTCCGTGTTTCACTAAACTAACAATAAAGTATTTCTTCATGCGTATATCCTCCACCAACTTCAAATTTTATGTTCATTCAAGCAGATGAACCCCCGGTAAAGTTTATATGTATATATATAAACAAGGTTAAGAATAGGAAGAAGTACTCTGAAGAATTTTTCCGGTATAGTGGTCACAGACGAGATATAACCAATATCAGCCAATGATTGCACGACTTTCCACCAAGGCCCCGGCAAACATCAGCCCAAAACCACAGAGAATGGTAATAAACTCTGCTCTGCTGAACTGTATTTCCATGATTTTTCTCGTGGTAGTGCTTCTTCCTTCCGTCATTACCAAATACTTTGTTGTAAGTGCGCTTGTAATCAATAACTGACCGTACATCTCCAACAGTCCCGCATTATGTACAATGTCAAAGGTTCGCAGAATCCTTGACACAAGCGGAACGCTATTTGTATTTACGGTAAATGACCAGGTTCCCAGGGTAACGGCATTCAGAAGGATGAACACAAAGAATCCCACCTGTCCGTAAGACCGGTAGGCTTTCTCGCCATCCTTTTTTTGGGCGAACGCACTTCCGAAAAAAATAAAAGCAACGGACAGCATATTGTACAGGAAAATCTGCGCTACACACAGGAAAAAATTCTCCGATGTTTTGAAATCAGAAATCCCGTTTTTTCTCAGCAAAAAACCTTCCGGCAGAAAATAGTAACTCAGAATTGTAATTCCGAAAAAGGCGATAAAAAAGACGATGGTGAGCCATAAAACTCGCTGGGATATCTTGTCCGAAACCATTCCTTCTTTAATTATCTGTACCATTTATCTATACCCCCTCATCATCCCTTTTCTTTCATTAATTGCTTCACATTGTTTATTTGTCAGTCTAACCATAACTGTAAAAGCACCGGCTTCAGCAAAGATATTGCATATCAGTTTTTCTCTTTTATAATGTCCAATACCCTCCAACTTCAAATAAACGCGTGCTTTCAGACTCTACAGAAGCCTGAAATTTTCATGTGTTCGACAAACTGGAATTTGTCTACTTCTTACAGACAGTATTTGCTATCATGAGCATTATTACAATATCTATTATAACAATAATTAAAAATATTGTAGCAAATGATGCTGGCAATACATTCTCAAAAAACCCCATAACAAACACCAAACCAGTTATAACGGTCATTCCACTTCCGACGACTCTACTAAGTTTCTTAGCATTGTACTTATCCTTTTCTTCCTTACTTGCTGTATTATATCCAGCTATCAAATTTGCACCATGTCCTGTAAGAAGAATAATACTGAATATAGCTAAGATAATGCCAACTACCCATATAACCCAATCAGGGCCGCTGCTTATATCCTTTAATGTCATAACACAATCCTCTCCTCAAATTCAAATCTTCTGTTACTTTCAATCTCTCCACAAGACTGAAATTTTAGTTATCTTTATTTTCCTTTTGAATCTTCGCAGATGAAATAATTGCATAAATAATTGTGGCAACACCAACAGATATTGAACAGAAAACTAACCATTTTGTTTTTAACAACATATCAACAGCTAAAATTGAAAAAATAACGCCTACCAACAGAAATACAATTGACGACTGTCTGAAGTAGGGCTTCTTGTTCATTTGCTCACGTTCTTGTTCCGAAGCGTAGGAATAAGCATTATTTAACAATGTCCCTTTTTCATTATACTGACGATAGCTGAGTATAAAACTCACTAATGCAACAATTGATAAAACGATGGTTCCTATTATGCTTCCCATATATTCTACCTCCACCTAATTCCGGGTTTTTCTCTCATTTTATCTTTACGATAAATTGGATGTAGTATTATTTCTTGATTTTTGAAACATCATCCAAATATAATTCAAGATGGCCGCATTCTGGACAAACGGCAGCTTTTACCTTGCCAAGATTGTCTTTGAATATTCCCTGCTGCGTGATTTTCAAGCCATATGCCGCACCTTCTACTTTTATATCGTAGTTTTCGAACATCTCAGATTCACATCTAATACATTTTCTCATATCGTTTACCTCCATCAAATTCCGATTTGATAAAATCTTTCTTATTCGTTTAGTATGCAAGGTACTTTCGTACCTTACACACTAAACTATACCACAGAAACACTATTTCTTCTACCAGAATGTTACTCTGCGATAGCATTCTCCTTTGCTTTTTGCTCCGCTATCTTCTCATTTATCCAAACCAAAATAAAATCCAAACCTTTGTAATAATGGCAGAACAAATCAGTTGATTGCTAATAAAAGGTTTGGATTTTAAATGATGATGATTAGCTTAAACCACAAAGATTAAGAAGCGAACCATCTGTGTTTTTCCACTTGGGTATTATCTTTTTGCAGGTTTCATCATCCAGGGTTGCTAATGCAGCTGCTTTTTCGTCATTTGTGATATCCAGATACACCATTGTGGTCTGTAGATGCTCATGCCCAAGCAGGAGTGATATTTGAACTATGTTCATACCATCTTCAAGCCAATGTGATGCTTTAGCATGTCGTATCTGATGCGCATGAAGATTCTTCGGAACCTCATCACAGATTTCATGTGCACATGCGGCATGCTTTTTAAGCATCTTACCAACAGCCGGTTGTGTGAGCTTTCCATATATTCCTGTATTTCTGGAATAGAACACGTAGGCTTCAGGATCAGGAGCAGAACCATGAAACTCTGCTAAATACTTTTTAAGATGTGCTACAGCCTTGGGTAAAAGTCCTATCGTTCTAATCTTTGTTCCTTTGCCAATGATAGTGATATATGGCTTCTCAGCATCCAGATACAGCTGCTTGTTTTTTAGCGACAGAACTTCATCTATTCTACAGGCAGTCGCATAAAGCAGGATAATAAGTGCAAGATCCCTTCTACCTGTTTTATTGGTAACATCAGGTACTGACATCAAGGCTTTGACAGCATTTTTGCTCATGCCTTTTACCTTGGTTTTTGGTTCCTTTAATCGTGGAATTAACGTCGCATCATGGTATAAATATAGATAATCGATTTCTTTACTTCCAAGATATTTTAGGAATACCCGCAAACATGCGAGGCGGTTATTGCAGGTTGCAGCACAGCAGTTACGGTCATTTTTTAACCATAGAATCCATTCTTCTATGACTGATCTGCTAAAACAGTCTGAGCTTAAACTATTGATAGTGATTCCCCTTTTCTCATCTAAGTACATGATGTAAAGGGTAAGTGTGTATCTATAGGCTTTAATTGTGTGTTCGCTCTCTGTTAAAAAGGATGACACATAATCGTTCACAAAGAACGATATGTGACGGGCGATGCATACGCCTTGGTTAGTAGATTTCTTCATCTGTATTTACCTCCGGGACAATCCAATCAAAAGTTTCGTTTGTTTGATTCATCATAATACTGCTTAGATTAGGAACAATTGAGTAATAGTATTTTGTACTTTCTAATGTGACATGCCCCATACTCTTACTTAAATATGCGATTTTATCATAGAAATTGAACCCTTCATTGGTCCATCTGTTGATATTTTCTATTGCATAGTTATGTCGTAAATCATAGGCAGTTGCATGGGAACTGTTAACAGAATCCCATATAATACGAAAATTAGCACTTAACCAGCTGCTGTTAAAGCGGACATTATCTCTTGACACGAAAAAGTATTCTCTGTCTGGAAAAATACAATCCATTTTCTGATTGAATTGCTGCATAAGTTCCAGCATGGAATCATGCAATACAATATAGTGCTCATTGTATCCTTTTGTGCCTACTATACTGATAACTCCTTCAGTGAGATCAACATGTTCACACCTTAAAGACAGGGCTTCGATTGTTCTCATTCCTGTGCTGTAAAGTAACCGAAAAATCACAGGAGCTGTCATGCTGCGTATTTTCATATCAATCCGGTTTGGTAAATATCTCAGATTATCGCAGGCTTCGAAGAAATCAGATAATTCCTCATGCGAAAATGCATGTGGTATATACGTGTTTCTTCTTTTACGGGGTCTTTCAGGAACAATAACATTTGTCTGTTCTCTTTCCTGAAGATATTTGATAAATTCAGAAACCAGGTAGCAGCGTTGCCGGCAAGAGTTTATGGTTTCAGTAGGTCTTTTCGCAAAAAAGCTGTCAACCATTTTCTGGGTGAGTTTATCATTTTCCGGATATAATTCATTGCAGTGACGATCAAATGCACGCATTTTGTAATGAGAATCTCTGCTCCACTTTTGAGAAGCTTTTCGATATTTTTTAAACTGCTCCATAAGCGGAGAGAGTTTTGATATAAACTCAGTCAATATCAAACACCTCCTTTCGCACAGGATAAGATTCTATGCTTAGGGCACATTCTTTCAAATGATGAAAATCCGTATGCAGATATGGGTCTACTGACTTCGGTGAAGTGTGTCCAAGGATATTTGATATGACTGGTAAAGCAGTATCTTTTTCTAACAGTTTAACAGTCAGATGATGGCGGAATAAATGAGTGCCTATCCTATCACCTTTATTCATGCGGATATTGGCAAGACCAAACACCTTACGAACAATCCAACGTATTGTTTGTACTTTCAGTGGTTCATATGGTACAACTTCTGAGATAAATACAGCATCGAATGAACACTTAGGTCTCTCTATAGTGATATAGTCATATAAAGCATTTCCTACAGATGGTAACAGTGGCAGTTCAAGTTCTTTCTTCGTCTTTGATTGAATAAGTCGGATAACATCAGAATTCCAGTCAATCGACTGTAACTTTAAATTGATGATATCTACTCCTCTTATTCCGGTGTGCAACAAAAGATTTATAATGGCTTTATCCCGCAGTGACAGTGTATCTGTATCCAATAATTGATTGATTTTACAGATTTCATCATCTGTGAGCATTTGGATATTTTTTCGATGTTCTGTCAGATGTGGCAGAAAAAGTAATACTTTTTTACAACCAATGGGATCAACCTCTAATCCTGCTTTTAGAACTGCTCTAACACTTTTACAACAAGCGGCGGAGCGAATTAAATTACCCGATTCATCAAGGAAGTAAGACAAAACATCATCTTCTTCCGTTGATTCCAGATTACAACAGCCTCTTTGCTGTAAATGATAAAAGAACACAGAACCACTATGACTTTCGCTGTCTATTGTTGTGTCTTTTGTTTTACCAATTCTCTCAGCATAGGTCTTGTAGTAATCTATTAGTTGTTGATAAACATGATTCAGAGAGTGGTATGCACCTCTTGGTTCAATAAAAGAGCAAATTCTGCGTCTGTCCGGAAACAGACCATAAATATCAAAATATTCAATGCTGCCAATTACTGAGCGTCTCCACTTTAGGTCTTTTTGATTTGAGGAGATGCTCACAAAATATTGGTAAATGTCCTGATACGAAGTCCATGATTCCAAATCCAACTCAAGAATTTCACGAATTTGGCGCTTGTACATATAGATGCAACTCATGGAATATCCAGAGTTCTTCATATGGTTGACAAGTTCTTCATGGTGTTGTCGTAAATTTGTTAAATCCATGGTATGTTAACCTCCTTTTTTCTTTTGGTTTATCATACCATGGAAAATAAAATCCAAACCTTTAGACTTAATGTCGCTATAATTAATGTCGTTTTTGAAACAAAGTTTAGATAATATTAAGGTTTGGATAAATGAGATAATCGAGAATTCTCGATTATCTCATGGATATTGGTGTTATACAGCTTGTAAAGGTCTGTATCCTTGCTAATCTGATTATCAAACGGAATTACTACCGAACCACACTTAATCAGTCCCATACCGGATGCAGTATTGGTTACGAACCTAAGCTGTGCCTCTGATACACCGATAACCTCTGCCATCTTGGAACTGTCCGTATTCGCCTGCTTAAGGAGTGCCACAAACTCAGAGTTTGCAAGCATAGTTGTTGCAGTGTAGTTCTGTAACAGATCGACAACGTTCTGAGTAATACCAGTACATAAGCCACCCTGCTTACGCACCTTTTTCCAAAGCTGCTGCAAATACTTCGCTGAATACTCGGAATTTAAAAGCACATGGAACTCATCAATATAGAGCCATGTTGCCTTGCCACGCTTTCCATTCTCCACAATCCTCTGCTGGATGGACTCCATCATTACAAGCATGGTAATCGGACTAAGCTCAGCACCAAGGTCTCTTATACCATACACAGTAAATCTGTTATCCACATCCACATTGGTCTGGTGATTGAAGATATTCAATGAACCACTTACGAAAAGCTCAAGAGACAACGCAATATCCTTTGCTTCCTCTTCCGGCTGCTCCAAAAGCAGGTCATAAAAGTCACTCATAATCGGAATATACTTTTCCCTGCTTCTGGCAATGTCGATATAAAGCTTTCTCACGCATCGGTCAATAATGGACTTCTGACGAGAGTTTAAGCTGTCACCGATACACTGCTCACAAAGACCAAGCATGAACTCACCCTTTTCTCTTACCCAGCCCTTTGTATCGTTCTGGTCAAGATTCCATACATCCATGGCAAGAGGATTCACATAGTTATCCGTATAAGTGGACATGTTTACCACCGTTCCACCGTAAGTCTCGGCAATGTCAAAATACTCGTTCATCGGGTCAATGACGATAATCTCATCATCCCCGGATAAGAATACGCTTCCCATTTCCATCTTACAGAAGAAGGATTTACCAGAACCGGGAACACCAAATACAAATCCGTTACCATTGATGAGTCTCTTACGGTTTCCCACATTAATGTTCTTACTAATCTGGTTGATACCATAATAATTGCCACCGCTGTCGTTAAGCTCCTGCACATTAAAAGGCATCAAAACTGCAAGGGACTGTGTAAGCATGGTTCTCATTGTTTCTACCTGTCTTACTCCAATCGGCAATGCTGTATTTAATGCCTCTCTCTGTTTCAGGAAATGCGTATCAATAGTACAGCTGTTACGCTTTCCAATGGTTTCGATTGTCTCACAGATACTGTCAAGTTCCTTCTTGCTCTCAGCCATAACAATAATTGTCACACCAACATAGAACAGGCACTGATCGTTCTCCCTGACATCATCCATAATAGCCTCAATCTCCCTTTTCTCGGTTCTCTTTGCATAAGAGATTTCCGTGGAAAAGTCATTGTTCTTATTACGGACTCTCTGCTGCTTGATGATATCCGATTCAATACCCAGATACTTTTTCTGTAAGGTCTTTGTTGTCAAATCCTTCGGTACGGGAACCACATCAATGCTTGTAATGGAGTGAACCGGTAGCGAAGTAATCTCATTGATGAATCGGTCTGAAAGGCTGCTCGGATACTTCTTGATGAATAAAGCCTTACAGTACTTGCTCTCATCCTCAAAGTGATCCGGGAAGAACTTAATCATTCCGTTGCACAAATCATTCTTGAAATCTGCTCCTACCTTCTTTGCTTCCTTCAGACTAAAATTGAAGCTGTTTTCATCTCCAAGATGATAGTAGTCATAAAGCACCTTGATTCTTTCATCCCCCGAAAGCGGTACAATTTCTGCACCAAGCTCAATAAATGCCTTATGAATGGTCGCCTCCAACGTGGCAAACTGTGCCTTTGCCTCTTCAAAGTTCTTTCTCTCAATCGTGATGGTTAAGTATCTCTCCTGTTCAATACCCTGTCTGCCCTCACGAATCTTTTCCTCAATAATATCATTGTAAATCTTACGGAAATGGTCATATCCGTCATCACAATAGGCAAGCAGTACCTTCTCTCTGAGGTCAATCATGTTCTTATTCTTGTTATTCACTGTAATCTTAAAATTACAGTCAAGAGAATTTAAGAACTTGCAGTATCTCTCAAAGATACCAATCTGCTCATCCTCGGTTGCAGTTGTGTAATTGATGTCCTGAAAACGGTAACACTTGCTGTATCTGTTTCTTGCAACCTCAAAAATACCATTTTCCGCAACTGCCATTATCTCAATGGTTTCCTGTATGGATTTTGGAGTTTTATACAAAGGCTCGCTGGCTTTCTTAAGCTCCTTAAATCCGTCTGCAAATAAACCCATATCTTTTCTACCTTCCTTTCTGCTTTACGCTTTCCTTATGGATTCACGCACCACACCGGGAACAACCCCGGCTGGTGCCCGGATTGCTCCCCAAAGGAAGTCAATCAAATCCGGTTACTTATCTTGTTGCCTTGTAAATAACAAGTCCTGCCACAGCTGCAACCACAGCCGCAATCATTCCAATCAGAATACCTTTTGTTTTTCTCT
>CAZLZH010000078.1:0-9409 GCA_964563955.1 uncultured Bacteroides sp.
GAGGGTTCAAATCCCCCTCCCGCTACTTTGATAAGACCTTGAAAATAACTTGTTTTCAAGGTCTTTTATTTTGTTAAATGCTAAAAATAAAAGCATTAGGATAAACATTATCCGGATGCTTTTTGTCATTATATACCAATATCCGACATAATGATACAAAATTTTTAAATAAAATTTAAGAATTGTCGAAAAATGTTACATAAATATTACAAAAAAATTAAGAAAAGTATTGACAACTTAACAAATTAGATGTTAAATAGGGGAAGTTTGTTGCGAACAAACGGTTTTGCAATTTTGTGGAAAAGGAGTGAAGACGATGAAAATCAACATCGATAAGCTAATGATAAGTGTTGTTATGATTTTAGCGGTTTGTTTATATGCACCAACAATGCTGAAAGATTACAAAGCCAAGGATACAACAGATGAAAATGTAACAGAGGTATATGCAGAGGCGTCGGCACCTGTTGCTGCTACATATGTAAAGACATTTCAGGTAGAAAGGAAACCTTCTTTGATGGCAGAAGATGAAATGTTAAAGGCACAGATTGTCCGTGACAATTATGATGATTTTTTGGATGTTGTGGAAGATTATTATGCAGAGGAGACGGCGAGTCAGCCGACTACACAGTATTCATCAGCAACAACAAATACAACAAATACAAATGTAACCGGTGATGGTGTGTTGACAGCTTCGAAGGGCGTCAATTATGGACCGAGCGGCAAAGAGACATACTATAATCTCAATATGAGCGGCGTCGTAGATATCATGGAGAGCATGGGATACAATGAAGAGTACTGGGTGCGTGAGGATGGAGTCAAAATGTATGGCGACTATGTAATGGTAGCAGCCGATTTGAATACACATCCGAGAGGCTCAATTGTTGAGAGCAGTCTGGGTACTGCAATTGTTGTAGATACCGGCGGATTTGCAGCATCAGATCCAAATCAGCTTGATATAGCGACATCATGGTAATACAAAAGAAACCGTTCCAATGAAGTGAACGGTTTCTTTTTTTGTACGCCCTGCGATGTACGGTTATGGATTGTTTTTGTTTGAATCGCTGCTGTCATATTTTGCCTTCAAGTCGTCCATTGGAGTGGAGCCGAACGTTTCGAGAGGCGTATTGAGCGTGCGCTCAAGGTCTTCCTGTTCTTTGTTCTTCTGTGCAACACGCTTTTTCCACCAGGAGAACAGAATGCATATGACAATGATAACTGCCGCTGCAATGATAAATACCTTTAAGACTCCGGAAGACTTGTTGGTAGCCTTTGCAATCGTCTTTGCTTTTACAAGCAGAACGTAAGGCTGGATACCGGTTGCTTTATAAAATTCTTCTGCGCCGTCTACTAGATTGCCCTTTGTGTCAACCCAGTTGATATCATCGCGATAGCAGTGGGAGTCAAAGGATTTCTCCGGAGACAGCGGTGTTACGCCATCCTGCTCAATGACATTTGCAGTCTCTAAAAACATTCCTCTGAGCTGAATACCGAGGTCATCGTTATAATTTCGATCATAAGCATCCCACATGTAGTTCTGGTAATCATCTAAAATATAGTTTGCTTTTGTGCCGTATTTTATTTGTCCGTCATCATTTTCGTCCAGCACGATAAGCAGGCAGTCCTCTCGTCCGTTGAATATACTCTCATATTGCTGCTCGGCATATTCGGAAAGATTCGTGTCGCTGACAGTACCTGAGAAGGCACCGAGGTAATCCATTAAGCCGGATATAACAATTATAAAGAACAAAAATACAATGAGTACACCGCATCCGCTGTTGCCTCTGCTGTATCCGTAATAGCTTCTGCGTGGTGGAGGTGGTGGATAACCCGGACCGTAAAATCCCGGACCGTGATAACGTGGACCATAGCCATAATGAGGTGGTCTTGGACCGCCATAATGTCTGGAACCGCCATATCCTCCCCTTGGACCGCTGTGAAAACTGGAACTGCTGTGGAAGCTTGAGCTTCCGTGGTGGCTGCTGCCGTGATGACTGCCGCCATGACCGCCGCTATGACCGCCGCCACCGCCGCCTGATCTACCCATATTTGAAATCCTCCTTTTGAACAATCGATATGTAAATAATAATTTGCTGTCCTTTTGACGCTGTCTATATTTTACAATGAAATCATTGTTTCGTAAATATAAAAATATGATAAAATTCTTGAAGTTTCGCCCTTGAGAAATAATATAGTCCAATTCAGCCCGATATTACCCTCACCTCAGTTTGTTGCCTCATCTGATTATTGAAAATCAAAAATAATTTATCGAAAAACGATAAAAATATATTGACAATCAAAAACAAGAGTGCTATTCTTTGGATGATAAGTAATCAAATCAATCTGCTGTGATAGGAGGATGTTATGCAGAACAGTAAAATTACGAGAGCAACAAAATGGATGTTAGATATTATGTTTTTTGTTGGGGTGGTAGTGACGCTCACATTACCGGTATCATTACATTATTATGGCGTGTATGTGAATTCCCTGTTTGAGGAGCATTATGTACAGATGCTCATTATATTTTTCGTGGCAGGTGTGTTTGCGGTGCTGATACTCGGTGAGCTGAGAAAGATGTTCAGGACGGTATTGGCGGACGATTGCTTTGTAAAGGGAAATGTGAAAAGCCTGAATCTGATGGGTATTTACAGCTTTTGTATTGCGCTTGTGATGCTGCTTCGGCTTCCGCTGCTGTTTACGCCGGCGGTTTCCATCATTGTCATTGTATTTCTGATTGCCGGATTATTTTCGAGAGTATTAGCTTTGGTGTTTGCAAAAGCAGTGGAATACAAGGAAGAAAATGATTTTACAATTTAAGGGCGTTACATATTATAGTAGGAGGAACAAGTATGGCAATCATGATTAATCTCGATGTCGTCATGGCACAGCGGAAAATCGGACTTACGGAGCTTGCGAAGGAAGTGGATATCACGATGGCGAATCTTTCAATCTTAAAAAATAACAAGGCAAAGGCAATCCGGTTTACAACATTGGAGTCAATCTGTAAGGCGCTGGACTGCCAGCCGGGAGACATTATTACATATGTTGAGGATGTTAAGAAGGACAATCAGGGAAAGGAGATGTAACAATGGAATTTAGTGATGGAATATCAAAAAACAGATATCTTGCAATCGGACATGCAGTTTTAGCTTATACAATTTTATTCGGCGTGTGTCTGTATAAAAATGCTTCCGGCATTTTAACAATTGTCATAGCAGTGGCAACCGTATGTTTGATTTGCTTTTGTGCAGGCAGAACCGGATATGGAGAAAATGCGAGAAGAAAATGCATGTATCCGTATTATATCGGCATCATTCTGCTTGGCATATCCATGTGCTGTACGGCGGATAGTCTGATTATTACGGTCGATTATATAGGAAGTATTCTGCTTATACTTTGTGCATTGCTTCGGATTTATTGTGATGAGAAGAAATGGGGACTTGAAAAATATGTATGGTCTTTGGCAGAGCTGCTGTTAGCTCCGCTTACATATCTGGCGCGTCCGTTTCAGGATTATCATGACTATCGGAAAACCGGAGAACATAAAAAGAGCGATATTGTAAAATATATTCTGATTGGCGTAGCTGTTGCGATACCGTTTATGATAGTTGTGCTGTCATTGCTTGCCAGTGCAGATGCTGTTTTTAACGATATGCTCAATTCCGTATTTCGCGTGATTGGGTATGATGCGTTTACTATCATATGGAGAACGCTCAAATTCCTTTTGTTTGTTCTTTGTATATTTGTATATGTATATGGAGTTTGTGTAAGAATTACTTCAGATTTATTTGACAATAGTCAGAAGGATGGCCGTGGATTTGAAGCAGTGATTGGTATTACATTTACCGGACTGCTGACATTTATCTATCTGATTTTTTCCGGCGTGCAGATTTTGTATCTCTTTTCAAACAGTCTTGCACTTCCGGAAGGATATACATATTCCGAATATGCGCGGGAGGGCTTTTTCCAGCTTCTTGCCGTTGCCGCAATGAATCTGCTGATTGTGTTATTTTGTGTGCGTCATTTTAAAAAGAGCCGGATTTTGGATATCGTGCTCACCGTGATGTCAGCCTGTACTTATATCATGCTTGCATCCTCAGCGGTTCGAATGCTGCTTTATATACAGCAATACGGACTCACATATCTGCGGATTGAGGTGCTGCTTGGCCTGCTTTTGATTGCATTTATTATGGCTGGCGTTATCGTTTCGATTTACCGAAAGACATTTCCGTTAGCGCATTATATTATACTGTCAGTTGGCGTAATCTGGATTTTGTTTTCGTTTTGCCGGCCGGAGTATATGATTGCAAAATATAATATCAGTCATTATGAGGTAATCGGACAGGACGAAAATGGGGCGGATATTCTGGATATCGACTATGACGACTTGCAGTATCTCGCATCGCTGGATGGAGATGCCGCACCTGCCATCTGTGAACTTGCGGAAGATATTGCGGATGGAAGGAAATTGATTTCTCGCTGGTCTGAAGACGGATTATCGGACATGCATGCTTTTTACTTTGAGGATATAGATGCATGGGAGGAAAATCCAGGTGTTCGAGGCTTTAATTTCGCCAAATATAAAGCGTATCAATGTGGAAAACGAGTGAAAGCGTTGTATGAAAAGTAATGGATTTTTGGTAAAATATCGTTTAATGATTGAATAAGCGTCATAAATATGTTAGATTAATGGATATTCATTGACTTGGAGGATCAATCATGAGAGTCGGAATGGGCTATGATGTGCATAGGCTTGTGGAGGGCAGACCGCTTATTTTAGGAGGCGTGCAGATTCCGTATGAAAAAGGGCTGTTAGGACATTCGGATGCGGATGTGCTGGCACATGCAATTATGGACGCGCTGCTAGGCGCAGCAGCACTCGGCGATATCGGAAAGCATTTTCCGGATACAGATCCGGCATATAAGGATGCGGATAGTATGGTGTTGCTTGGACATGTAGCGGATTTGTTGGATGAACATAATTTTTTGATCGGGAATGTAGATGCGACTGTTATTGCACAAAAACCAAAGCTCGCCGGTTACATGGACGAGATGCGGAATAATATTGCGAAGCGTCTTTGTATTGATATCAGTCAAGTCAATATCAAAGCGACTACAGAGGAAGGGCTTGGTTTTACAGGTGAAGGGCTTGGCATCAGCGCGCAGGCAATCTGTATGTTGATGACGATTGATAATTTTGATTATCGGTCGGAAGAAGGAAGAAGCGCATGCTCCGGCTGCCCCGGATGCGCAAATAGAGAAGGAGATTAAGAAGATTCATGAGTGATGGAGACAGTTGCAGGCTGGTATACTATCAGGGAGAACCGGAATTATTTGATAAAATCCGCGAGCTTTGGGATGAGATATTTGATGATCCCGAAGCATTTGCAGAGTATTATTTTCGGGAAGTATGCTTACAAAATCGCATTTTGCTCGCCTTTGTCGGCGACGCGCTTGCAGGTATGGTGCATCTGAATCCGTATGATATATCGGTGTACGGAAAGAAAAAGCGATGCTATTATGTGGTTGGTGTTTCGGTGCGGCCGGAGTTCCGAGGCCGGGGCGTGATGCGGCAGATGATGAAGCGTGCTATTGCGGATATGAAGGCGGAAGGGTGTCTGTTTACATTTTTGATGCCGGAGCGTGAAGAGTATTACGAAAGCCTGGGATTTGAAAAGGTCTATCATACGCTGGAGCTGGATATTGACATTACGGAGCTTGAGGAAGAAGATACTGTTCCGGATGATCTGTCCGGTGAAGAAGGCTATTATATGAAGCATATAGATGAGGTGCAAAAGGAGGATGCACATTATCTTTCTGTGCTTGCTGCGGAAATTAATGAAGTGCTTTCAAAGCGGTATCAAATATATGCACATCGCACGGCATCCTATCTGGAAAGCATGTGCATGGAACATACATGTCAGAATGGCGGCGTGATTGCCGTATATGAGGATGGCATGCGGATGGAGGATGGACAGGCAGAGGAACGGCTTGCAGGACTGTTTGCTTATGATGTTTATGATGATACGATGTATGTGGAACGGTTCGAGAGCTTTGATGAGCATGTGCGCTATGTATTGGACGCAGTGCTCCGGCTTGCGGAAAGGGCGTTCTGCAGACGGCTTGTGCTGACGATGTCGGAAAAGCATTTCTGCGATGATATTGCCAATATGCTCGGAATTGCGGCACGCATGAATGAAGGGCGTGGAATTATGGCATTGCCGCTCGGCGAGGACAGAGAGAAATGGTTTTCCAATCTGCGCGGGCATTGCTTTTTCGATGAGATTGTCTAAAAATATATATAAAAACTTTTATTGTGAAAACTTTTGTGATATAATTTGTCAGATGCCGGGCAATATTTACGGCAGGGATTGTAAAATATAGAGAGATAGGGGTAGGCCATGTATAAGATTGTTAAGAAAGAAGTCTTAAATTCAGTTGTTGTCATGATGGAGGTGGAAGCTCCGTATGTGGCTGCACGTTGTGAAGCAGGACAGTTTGTTATCGTTCGTGTCGATGAGGATGGCGAGCGGATTCCGCTCACGATTGCAGATTACAATCGTGAGAAAAATACAGTTGAGATTATATTCCAGGTAGTCGGTTACTCAACGAAGCTTATGGCAAAATTGGAGGAAGGAGAATTTCTTCAGGATTTTGTCGGCCCGCTTGGACAGCCGGCTCCGCTTAAGAAAGAGTGGAAACGTGTAATTGGTATTGCGGGAGGTGTTGGTTCGGCACCACTTTATCCGCAGGCAAAAAAGCTTGCTGAGCAGGGAACGGAGGTCGATATCATTATCGGCGGGCGTACCGCAGAGCTTGTAATATTGAAAGAAAAATTTGAAAAATTCTGTAAGCATGTCTATATTATGACAGATGACGGCTCTCTCGGTGAGCAGGGTGTTGTGACAAAGAAGCTTCAGGAACTGTTGGATGCAGGTGAGAAATATGACCATGCGATTGCAATCGGACCGCTTATCATGATGAAGTTTGTCGTAGCACTTACAAAGAAACCGGAGTACAATCTGCCGACAGCAGTATCGTTAAATCCGATTATGATTGACGGAACCGGAATGTGCGGCGGCTGTCGTGTGACAGTCGGCGGTGAAACAAAGTTTGCATGCGTGGACGGACCGGATTTTGATGGTTTTGAGGTTGATTTTGATGAGTGCATGAAGCGTCAGACATTCTTTAAGGAAGAGGAACACGAATGCATGATGAAGCTTGCGGCTGAGCAATTATAGAAGATAGGAGACAAAAGAGATGCCAAATATGAGTCCAACAAAGGTTCCTATGCCACAGCAGGATCCGAATGTAAGAAATAAAAATTTTGAGGAGGTTGCAACCGGATATACAGCCGAGATGGCAATCGAGGAAGCAACGAGATGTATCAATTGTAAAAATAAGCCATGTATGACCGGATGTCCGGTCAATGTACCGATTCCGAATTTTATCGAGCAGGTGGCTGCTGGAGAATTTGAGAAGGCGTATGAGATTATTACGAGTGAGAATGCGCTTCCTGCAATTTGTGGACGTGTCTGCCCACAGGAAAATCAGTGTGAGGGTAAATGTGTCCGCGGAATCAAGGGAGAAGCGGTTTCTATCGGACGTCTGGAGCGTTTTGTGGCGGATTATCATATGGCACATGGTCAGAAGGCAGACCCTGCTATTGAGAAAAACGGAAAGCAGGTTGCAGTAGTTGGTTCCGGTCCTGCAGGTATTACATGTGCAGGAGAATTGGCAAAGAAGGGCTATGATGTCACAATTTTTGAGGCGCTGCATAAGGCAGGCGGCGTACTCAGCTATGGTATTCCGGAGTTTCGTCTTCCGAAAGCTCTTGTAGCGAAGGAACTGGAGAATATCACCGATCTCGGCGTAAAGCTTGAGACCAATGTCGTAATCGGACGTTCTTTGACTGTGGATGATCTGTTTGCACGCGGGTTTGATGCAGTATTTCTTGGAACCGGAGCAGGACTTCCGAATTTCCTTCGGATTCCGGGAGAGAATCTTCTTGGCGTGTATTCGGCAAATGAATTTTTGACTCGTGTAAATCTTATGAAGGGTTATAAGAAGGGTGAAGTGCCGACACCGGTGAAGGTTGGCAGACGCGTGGCAGTTGTCGGAGCAGGTAATGTAGCAATGGATGCTGCGAGAACCGCAAAGAGACTCGGCGCGGAGGAAGTATATATCGTATATCGCCGTGGAGCAGAAGAGGTTCCGGCGAGAAAAGAAGAGGTTGAGCACGCAAAAGAAGAGGGAATAATCTTTAAATTGTTAAATAATCCTGTGAAGATTCATGGAGAAGACGGCTGGGTAAGCGGCATCGAAGTGGTAGCACAGGAGCTTGGTGAACCGGATGCATCCGGCCGCAGACGTCCGCAGCCAATTGAAGGCTCGAATATGATTCTTGATGTGGAAACTGTTGTAATAGCAATCGGACAGTCACCAAATCCGCTGATTCGTCAGACAACAGAAGGCTTGGAAACACAGAAGTGGGGCGGCATTATTGTCGATGAAGAAACCGGAGAGAGCACACGTAAGAATGTGTATGCAGGCGGTGACGCTGTAACCGGTGCAGCAACCGTTATTTTGGCAATGGGTGCAGGTAAGAAAGCGGCAAAGGCAATTGATGCGTCTTTGCAGGAGATGTAATTAGGCGAAGCTATGGATAATTATGCAGAGTTTGCAGTGAAAAAGAAAAATACAATGAAAGATCGTATGCCGATTGTGGCATCGGTCTTTGCCTCCCTGATCGGATTTATTATATGGACGGTGATGCCGGGGTGGATTGGACCGATTGTTCTTGTGCTAGGCATTGTGTGTATCATCGTGACATCGAATCGGCAGGAAATCGAATATGAATATATTTTCCTGAGTGGCGAGTGTGAGATTGCGAAGATTATTAAGAAATCCTCGCGGAAGCAGCTTTATAAGTTCGATGTGGGGGATGTCCAGCGTGTTTACGCATATAAGTCACAGCGGTTTCAAAATGAACTGGAGGCGAATCCTTCGTTGGAAATCAAGGATTTCACATCCGGATATTCGGAGCACGAGGACAACTGGTATGTATTTTTGAATAACGGAAAAAATCATACGGTTGCAATTGCGCTTGAATTAAATGAAAAGTGCGCAGAGCATGTGAAATATTTCTATAAAGAAAAATATCAGGATTCGTAATCAAATAAAAAATCGGGAATGCAGTATTCCCGATTTTTTATATTGGACGAAAGAATATGTAATTCTATGGCTCAAGTGGTGTCATTTTCAGACCTTTATACATCTTGGAATAAATACTCTTCTCATCCTGATAGAGTACATATCCGCGAGCGCCATCCTTTACGATATAGGCATATTTGTTCTTCTGTACATTCATATAAAGAACTTCTTCAACATTCAGCTCTTTTGCTTTTGCCTT
>CAZLZH010000079.1:0-9343 GCA_964563955.1 uncultured Bacteroides sp.
GATATCCGGCTTTACATGGTCTCTCTTTGCAAGAAGCTGTCCACAGCGGTAACGCATCTCCTCCACATTGACACCCTCGTAGGTCGAGGACGGATATCCATAGTAAATCCAGAGGAATGTGCAAATCTTCATATCCTTCCCCGGAAGTACAAGTGTTTTTAACGAATTGTCTGTCATAACCGCAACCTCGCCCGGTCCGAGCTCCCGGCAGGTCGTATATCCAAGATTTAAAAATGCAAAGCTCTCAAACGTAGCACACATAGCTCCTTCTTTTTTGCCCACGATGACCGGTGTTCTTCCATATTTATCCCTCGCAAGATAAATACCCTTCGGCGTCAGAATCAGCATAGACATTGAACCATCTATAATCTCCTGCGCATAACGAATACCGTCTATAAAATTATCCTTTTGATTGATAATCGCCGCAACAAGCTCTGTTGCATTGATTTCGCCGTTGCTCATCTCAAAGAAATGCGTTCTTCCTTTTAAGATTTCACTGATAATCTCATTTGCATTATTAATCTTTCCGACTGTTGTAATTGCAAATGTTCCGTGATGAGAACGTACAAGAATCGGCTGCGCTTCATAATCGGATATACAGCCAATCCCCAGATTGCCGCGCATACCATTTACTTCTTTTTCAAATTTTGTACGAAATGGTGCATTCTCGATTTTGTGAATTGATTTTTCAAATCCGTGCTCCTCGCTGTAAACTGCCATTCCCGCACGTCTCGTTCCAAGATGTGAATGATAATCCGTTCCGAAAAACAAATCAAATACACAATCCTCTTTTGATGCAACTCCAAAAAAACCGCCCATAACTGTACCTCTTTCCGCTTACGTGGTCTTTTCCCTTATTTGTAAGTCGTTATATTTTTATCGCACCTTTTCCAAGCACGATTATTCATATTATAGCAACAATATTCATGTTTTGAAATAGTTTTTTGAAATAAATAAATGTATAGATTTCTGTATTTTGGAAATGCTATTTACAGAATGAAATATTCTATATGAGGATTCTAACTTTTTAATGGAGGTTTTTTATGAAAGTATTAAATTGTGTTTGCCTTACAATTGCCATCATAGGTGCAATCAACTGGGGCTTAATCGGCTTCTTTGATTTTAACCTTGTATCTGCAATCTTCGGAGATGCCACAGCTTTTTCAAGAGTCATCTACGCACTGGTCGGACTTTCCGGACTTTATATGATCAGCATGTATGGGAGAGCAACTTCCAGAGACTATTAAAAGCAGTCAAAAACCCCGCGGCATACAAACAGAGATTCTGAGCAGCTTATACTCTCATCTTCAGTTTGCATACCACGGGGTTTCTTTGTCTCCGGCTGTTGCCAGAATTAATTTTTTAAACGTTCAAATACCTTATCATAGCTAGCATTTCCATAGTTCAGGGAACGGTTTACACGACTGATGGTTGCTGTGGATGCACCTGTTTCCTGTGCAACCTCCGCATAAGTATATCCCTGTCTGAGCATCTTTGCCACGGCAAAGCGCTGTGCAATTGACTGCACTTCCTTCACTGTACAGACATCCTCAAAAAAGTCCATACCTTCCTCAACAGTGTCAAGTGTGAGCACGGCTTCCATAAACTCTTTTACGGTTTGTGTTCTTATCGTTTTTTCCATGCGCTCACCTACTGTTTATTCTCTTTTCTCACCCAGACTGCCACGGCATCGCGATTTACATAGAAATCTCCGAATCCGTCATCATCAATTTTAATATTGTATTTTGCGTTACCCATTGCATCTGAGAAATGACAACCCGCAAATTTCTTTCCGACATACATATGCTTTGTACCGCCGACACCATCGGATATCACAACAGCCATTCCGGAATTCTTGTGCTCGTCGTCACCTTCCCGTGTCCAGCCAATACAATTCGGATCATCAAAATAGTCATGCTGTGCGCCATACGCCTGAAGCTTACGAAGCTTCATCAGCTTATCCAGTTCCCGCTTCTTTGATTTTATCTTTGCGGTCGGGATCCCCTTATAATCACCGTAAAATACACATGGATAACCTTCCTGCCGAAGCAGAATGATTGCATATGCCATCGGCTTAAACCAATCTTCAACCCATGATTCCAATGACTGTCCCGGCTGGCTGTCATGATTATCTACAAAGGTAACTGCCTTAAGCGGATTGAGTCTTGAGAGAGTTCCATCCAAAATTGTCCGCAGATCATAATTTCCATGCGCCTTAGAGCAGTTATGGAAGTTGAAATGAAGCGGTACATCAAACAGACTAATTTCACTCTCATTTGCCAATATATAATCCTGCAGCACATTTACATCCCAATGCCAATACTCGCCAACTGCAAACAAATCCTTTCCGGCACTCTCCTGCATGGCGCGCATCCAGTCTTTATAAAAATATTTATCAATATGCTTTACGGCGTCCAAACGATATCCGTCGAGCTTCGCGGTCTTCGTGTACCACTCGCCCCAACGTATAAGTTCTTCCCGGACCTCCTGATTTGAAAAGTCAAGATCAGCGCCCATCAGATAATCATAATTGCCAAGCTCCTTATCTACATTTGCATCCCAATTTTTTCCTGCGAAACGGAAAATGGATTTCACAGCGCGATCCTGATCCCAGTCGATACCGTCAAAATGTGTCCAATTCCATGTAAAATCGGAATATTTTCCCTTTCTGCCCGGGAATGTAAACTTTGTCCATGCTCCGATTGTCTTACTGTCCCCAATCATCTGGTTGCGGCTTCCGGCATTAAACTCCTCGGCGCCAACCTGCTCGACTTCATCTGCTCCAATTCTATGGTTTAATACAATGTCTGCATATACCTGAATACTTTTTGCATGCAATTCATTAATCGCTGCCAAATACTCCGTCTTTGTTCCGTATTTCGTAGCAATGGTTCCCTTTTGTTTAAACTCGCCTAAATCATACAAATCGTATACACCGTATCCGACATCCTCTACGCCCTGTGCACCCTTATATGCCGGTGGAAGCCAGACTGCCGTAACTCCAACTGTCTTCAGCTTTGCTGCTTCCTCCTTCAGCGTCTTCCAAAGTGTTGAATCCGCCGGAAGATCCCACTGGAAATACTGCATCATTGTACCATTCATGCTCATCATTTCTACCTCCGTCTTTTGAACTCCGCTTCACTCATTCTAAGCCGAAGCACTTTCGCGTTTTAAAGTATTATATCAAAGATAGCGGAATGCGTAAAGCATGAAAATCATCATTTATATACGTTTGCCAAATACAAATACATGGTTTTATGGATTGTTTATATCCATATGATAAACTTCTTTATCTTCCATGACTAATTCCGTTCCATTCACGATACAAAACCGAATTACCGTTCCGTCGCAAAATAACGCCCGGTAATATATACATTCTCCGTCTGAAAGCAGGCTGTCAGAGCCTTGTCTAATTTCCTTTGCAGACACAATCTCCTCGCACAATGCCGAAACCATAGCTTCATCTGCAACCTTCGAATGCGTAAAATCCGCGTCGGAATCATACTCAAGGACAAGCAGATTATCCTTTATTTTTTTTGCGACTACACCCGGCATCCATTGCGCATCCGACACTGCAAAGTCCTCACCATCCGGTCCTTCCAGTGTTTTCTGTATATGATACCCATCCGACTTGTTCCCATACGAAACCATTTCCCATGTCGTTCCTTTCGACCCGTTATTCATCTGCTTTCTGCCGCCATACACAAACAGGGAAGCTCCCACCGCCAGACATACACCGGCAGCGAGAACACCATATCGAATACCCCTGTTTTTCTTCGGTTTTTTTACCGCTTCCATGCTTTGAATCAGTTTTTCTTTATACCCTTCCGAAGGTTTTATTGTCTTTGCATACGCTTTATATATGTTTTTCATATCATCAGACATTTTTATTCCTCCTTTATACTGTTCCTGAGTTTTTCACGTCCCCTGCTCAGCAACGACTTTACAGTTCCCTCTGAGGACTGTAATGCGTGTGCAATCTCCTTCACGGAAAGCTCTTCATAATAATACAGAAGCATCGGAATCCGGTATTTTTCCGGCAAATTCTCCACCTTTTCCTTTAAATCCGAAATCTCCGGGTCCGTGTATGACGGTTCCGGAATTTCGTCCAACGTCATGGTGTTATGTCTCCTCCATGCACTTGTCAACATTGATTTAATTGTATTGACTGTCACTCTGATCAGCCACATTTTTCTGTGTTCTTCATCTGTAAATGATTTCTCTGATTTCAAATACTTCAAAAACACTTCCTGTGTGATATCCTCTGCATCCGCTGTATTTTGTACTCTTACATACGCAATGCGGTAAACCATAGGCATATACAGTTCCAAAAGCTCTGCATTTGTCAGAGTGTCTGTTGCATGGTTCTTCAAACCGAGTCCTCCAAATTCCGTCTTCCATGTTTACTTCTATATTGCTTATTGATAGTTTTCCATATCAATATCGTCTAATCCGTCTGATCCAAACGAAAATGAAATATTGTTAGCATAAGCATCATCATTTGCATCATAATCCAAAGAGCAATAATCAGAATCATCACTGATATACTCATAATCCGGCTCACCCATAATTGCTTTTACCTCATCCATTGTCATACCAAAGGTGATGCCGTTTCCAAGTGCAGCTTCATATTGATTATCCCAATTATCGCGGCTGAGTGAAACACCAAGAATCTCGCAATCCCGCACTTCCTTTGTTCCGCCGCCTGTAAAGTTCTTGAAGCGGACATAGATTGTTGCTCCATCGGAGGATTCAGCTGTCGCAGATAATGTATACTGATTATCCTCAAGCTCCTCAGACAAGTAGCTCTCATCTACCGTGAAGCCCATTGCCTGAATATCCGCATAGGTCATGCTGCCAAGCGCATATGGCTTACCCTCAAATGTAAACTGCATGTTATCCCAGTCAAATTCGCCGGAAGCCACTCCCGAACCTGACGCAGATGTGTCTGTTGCCACCTCTGTCGTAGCTTCTGTCGTTGCTTCTGTTGTTGCCTCTGTTGTAGGCTCTGTCGGAGGCTCTTCAACAACCTGTTCTTCTGTGGTTGTAACATCACTGCTAATAATCTTATCCGTTGTAGCCATGATGATATACCACTCATCATCTACCTTTCCTACGACAACTGTTTCCTCTTGTACCTGACTTCCATTTGTTCCTGAATAAGTCTCATTCAGTTTAAATGCATATGCTTTCTTGCAGGAAATATCCGCATTAAAATAGGTCTTTACCATCCGCAGCACATCCTTCAGTTCATCGCCGGATATTTTTTTCTGTTCCTCAATCGTATAATCTATGGAAAGTCCTCCGAAGTAATCATTGTAGAACTGCCAATAGTCATCCTCATCAAATGCACTATCTCCATTTCCGAGATTCAGCATCGCCTGCGTTTTCGCAAAATCACGGATGTCCGGATGGAAACAGTCATACATATCATCCAAATCCTGTTTCTCATAGCCATCAAAAAACGCTGTTACTACAGCCTTACTTGCATCCTTGTCCTTGTTTGCAATCACCTTCATTCCTACAAAAACACCGACACCGATCAGCAAGAGTACCCCGATGATAATTCCGATTACCAGACCTGTCTTCTTTTTCTTCGGCTGTCCGACCGGTGGCTGTCCATTCGATATGTTCTGTGGCGGCTGTCCGTATGGCGTTCCCGGTTGTACCTGCCCATATGGCATGTTCTGTCCATATGGTGCTCCCTGCTGAAATTGCGGATTTTGTCCATATGCACCGTTCTGCTGACCCTGTCCGTACGACATGTTCTGTGGATTCTGCCCGAACGGAGCACCTCCATTTTGATTATCCATAATAATCCTCCTCTTTTTCTCGTAATATTCCTTACGATTTTTTGTTTCATATATAAAACTTTGCAAGTGCCGATTTGGTTGCAAAATTTTTTAACTTTTTATTTTTTTAATGAAAACACTTCTTTTGCAAATTGTGAAAATGTATGACCTCCATAGCTATCCTTTTCCGTATAATTCCGCGTAACGATCGTCCCATCCCGCATCTTTATTCCAAGCATATAGGATCTCTGTTCTTCCATATCACTTTCGGAGCCCTCCCTGTCTAATATTGCATATTTTGCAAGAATTTTTCTCATATTATCATCTTCAGTCTCATCAAAGTTGACATATACAAAGCTTCCGTATGTGCCATCCGCGTCTACCTCCTGTAACAACATGCACTGAATATCCTCGTATGATCCGGAAGGTATGACATCTTCTCCGGAAAGCAGATATGAATATTCCTCATCCCCTGCGGTTTCCTCTGCAGTCTCCGTTACAGCCCCATCTACGGACTCCACAGCCGTCTTTCCACCGTTCGCAGCTTCTCCGTCCATCTCCATACTATCTGAATATTCCACATCATCTGCTGCCATATCTCCCGCATATTCTGCGGATTCTACATCCTCTGCTATCGCCGCCTGTGTATCCTCCATAACGATATGCTTATCACTGTCCTTTGTATTTCTCGTATTGAATATCAAAACCGGAACGGCAATCACAATTGCCAGAAGTACAGCTGCCGCAAGCACCATATACTTCATTTGTATACAGTGATTCCGGTTTTTTATCTGTTTTGTCTCCTCCTCGAATCCCTGCTCGATTCTATCCCACAAATCCGGCATTTCCTGCTCACGCTGTGTCTGGTATGCCCGCTCTAATATTGTTTTATTCTCTTGCTGTTCCATATTCCTTCAGGCACCTCCTTAGCTTTAATATTCCCTGATTATAGAGCCACGTAACCGTTCCCATTGGCTGCTCTGTCGCCTCAGCAATCTCGCGAAACTTCATATCCCCAAGCAGTTTCATATCAATCACTTCCTGCTCCTTTGGCATCAATGTCTGCATCGCATTTTTTAAATCCGTTTCTAACACGGTCGTATCTTCAACGGAAGACACATTTTCTTCCTGTCCTCCCGTTTCAAGTATGTTTTGCGTTATCTCTCCGGTTTCGGCATCCTCATACAGCAATACCTCTCTGCCCCGTTTGCGCATCCAGTCAATTGCCATATTTTTTGCAATTTTCACGAGCCAAGCCTTATGTGAATGCTCCTTCTTGTAGCTGCCTGCCACATGAATCAATTTGATAAAAAACTCTGAGGTCACGTCCTCCGCATCCTCCCTGCTTTTCAGCAGGTCATATACAACTGCATAAATCAGCTTTCCATATGTTTCATAAATTACATGAAGCATCTGTTTATCTCCCTTGGCAAGCTTTTTTATCGCAGTATGAAATTCCGTCTGTGTCATTGCTTCTCCCTTGTTTCTTACGAACACATTATGTCCGTATATATACTACGTCTCAGATTCCAGTTTTTATGGAAAAACCAAAGATATAATACCACATATTTTCATTTCTGTCTTTTCATTTGACATCCGAATTTGATTCTGATATATTAGCACCATTCATATAAATGAATGAATATTGGCAATTACATATCAGGAGGGATTCTATGAAAAAGAAAATTGCAGCCATCTTAGTTTCTGCCATGATGGCAATGAGCCTTTGTGCATGCGGAAGCAAGGATACAACGACTGATGCACCGGCAACTACGACAGAAGAAGAAACAACGGAAGCTGTTACAGACGCAACTACAGCTGATGCATCTGCCGATGACGCATCAGCAACGGACGATTCTATACAGGCAGAGCGGGGAGTCATCGATGAGAACAATGTATATACAAATACATTGCTTGGACTTTCCTTTGCCGTTGACAAGGAATGTACAATCTATTCCGATAAGGAAATATTGCAGATTCTCGGTTACGGACAGGATGTTATGCAGAACGAAGTCGGAGTTACCGCCGAACAGCTTGAGAAGGCTATGAATGGTACATTCTATGATATTTGGTTTTCTTATCCGGATGGCAGCAATATTTATGTCGCTTATGAAAACCAGACCATTACCGGAACGGAAGGATTAAACGAGAATACATATGTACTTTCCATGAAGAATCAGTTCTCAGCAGCTTCTTCAATTGGCTATACATTTGACGATGATACAACGGAAACCTATGGCGGGCAGGAATATGCTTGTATCAATGCCCACACCACGCAGGGGCTTGATCAGAAGGTGCTTTTAAGAAAATGTAAAAACTATATGATCTGTATTACGGTTTCTTATCCGGAAGGTGACACTGAAATTCTGGAGCAGTTCCTGAATTCCATTACTGAGGTTCAATAGATGCGTTAAAGATACGGTAATTCAACTAAATACGATGAGCCGGAATAAAAAAATCTGATTTTTTTATTCCGGCTCATCTTGTTTTATAGAGTAATTCTTTACTAATCATTTCCATAATAATTAGTCGCTTGCGTTTTCTTGTTTTTGCTTCGTCTTAGTGCCGAGCAGCTTTTTGGCGACGTCTTCACGAAAAAATGCGAACAGCGGGCCTGTTCCAAATGCCACAATAATCGTGGCAAACTGCACGCGTGCTCCGGTCAGAAAGCCAATCGTCAGGCATATCAGATCATCCATGACCCGTGCCCATTTGAACCTAAATCTTCCCTTTGTCCGATTTTCTATAATCTGCGGTATCATATCATACGGAGAAGCTCCCATATTGCACTCCATATATACACCGCAGCCAAATCCAAGAATCATCAGAGCAAGAAAGACCATCGCCACACGAAGCGGCACATATGCATGTATCGCATTAATCGAAAGTCCGAACCGGCTGAAAACAAACACCATGAAATCCGATATATATCCGATTCCGAGCATATTGACGATTCCGCCGATTCCGAAGCTCTCCCTGGCAAGTATCGTCACAGGAATAAAGAGCACAATATTTACAAGCATCTGAAATGTGCCATAGCTGATCGGTAAATGACTGCTGATACCCAGGTTCATGCAGGTAAATGGATCCGTACCAAAATCTGCCGTCCGAAAAATTGCGCTCGCAAGCCCAATGCAATAGTTTCCAAGCAGCATAAACAGGAACCGCTTTACATTATACTTTTTGGTTCCTTTCATACTTATAAATCTTTACCTGTTAAAAGCTTATATGCCTGCAGATACTTTGCAATTGTCTTATCCACAATATCCTGCGGCAGCTTCCAGTTATGACCCTCGTTTGCCTTCAGCCAGTCACGTGCAAACTGCTTATCAAAGGACGGCTGTCCATGACCAATCTCATATTCATCTGCCGGCCAGAACCGTGAGCTGTCCGGTGTCAGCATCTCATCGCCGAGCACAATATTGCCCTGCTCATCCAGACCAAATTCGAACTTTGTATCTGCGATAATAATTCCCCTAGAGAGTGCATATTCCGCACATTTCTTATAAAGTGCGATTGTATAATCGCGCAGCTTAACTGCATATTCCTCC
>CAZLZH010000080.1:0-9077 GCA_964563955.1 uncultured Bacteroides sp.
AATTTTTTTTCAAGCGAATTTTTAGTCTTCATTATAAATATTCAAATTTCAATACTATAAAAGTTGTATATTTTGGAGACTTAGGAGTTGAATTACAGGATTTAGAAAAGGGTGTCGAAAAAACAAAAGAGAACATAAGAGAAAAACTTGTTGATAATCATGGTTTATTGGATGACGATGCAGAATGGTTATTAAATTCATTAAAATTTGAAAAAGTAGAAGAAAAACAATTAACTGAGGGACTTCATCAGCAGATAAAGAGTTATATGCCTATTATGGCGGCTCCTTATCTGGCACAGTCGTTGCTAGTTCAATATATTTCCAAACTTTCAAAGGAAAAAGGATATACTTGTTTAAAGAGTTGGGAAGAAGAACTACATAAAATAGGTACAAGCATAGCAGGTATTGATGGTTATTTTAAAGAGTATGATAAGTCTTTAATTCGTTTAAGTGAGTTAACAATGGACAAGGATTATATCGAATTAAAAGATGAGTTTTTGCAAGGTGTTTCAGCGCATCCTATGCATATCAGGTCTAATCTTGATTTTTTAAGAACTACGTGGATCGAAGAGATTAAAAATTCGGTGCTTAACTATGAAGCAACAATTGTTAAAGGTGTTTCGGGACAAGGAAAATCAGCATTATGTTATAGATATCTATTAGAGATGTATCCGGAAGAATTTGTGTTTTGTATTCGTTCCATTATATCTGAGGGGCAAGCTCAAAATCTTGCCTCAGCATTAATAGCACTTTCAAAGTACTTGGATGATTTTATTATTTATATTGATGTTCAACCGGGGGAAAACAGATGGGCATATTTACTTCAAGAATTACAAATGAGGGGAATTAAAATTCCTATTTTGATTTCGATTCGAGATGAAGATTATAATATTACATCGTTTAACGGAAAAGCAGTTCAGTATAATGTGATCGAATTAGAATTAACAGAAGGTGAAGCACATGGCATATGGAAATGAAAGAAAACCCCATAGTATTTATTCCTGTTTTATTCAATGCAGTTAATATGATAGGATTTGAAGTCCCTTTATATAAAATCTTAGATGCAGAAAAAACATTAATTGCAAAGCCCATGATTCCATGTGAGTTTGAAGAAGAAATCAAGGATGTAATTTTCAAGACCAGTCTAGCAAATGAAAATTGGTGTAATGCTATTGTAAAAGTAAGTACATTAAAAACATATTTACAAAGATATAAGCAAGTGGTTTCAGTTCCTATGTGTGAAAAATGTGCAGATGGTATAGAGGATTTTAAAGTTTCGTTTTATTATGAACTCGAAATATTAATTCATGAAATTATTGAGAGTAAGGACTTGGTTGAATATGCTATTGGAAGCACTTCAGGAGATTTGCAGGAGGTTGCTAGTGCATTAAAAGATTTTTGGGAATATGTTCAAGAATTTATTGGAAAAAATATCAATGAAGAAGCAGTAGATGAAATTTTAAGTGTGATTGATGAGGTTGTAGGTGTAATGATGATGATACATAAATATGTATTAGACTCGAATGAATAGTGTAATCGGGAGTTGCTATAACCCTAATTGGGATGAAAGAATTAAATGAGGTTTGCTCCAGGGTCTAGGGCAAACCTCAGCTTTTGCTTCATTCCTATGATAAAGTGGAGTTCACGCATGAAGCTCCACCGGCCATGCGCCTCGCAAGCAACACAGCACAACCACATATACTATAAATTGCAAATGGCAAGAAATCAACTACTTTTTATAACGCACAATTTTTTCCCAGTTTTCAGGAAAGCCCATTTTAGAAAACAGCAGCTCCTGACTGATATGAGGGCAGTTTTTTAGAACAGAATTTATCAATCGCTTGAGTTCTGCTTTAAACTGCTTAAATTCTTGATTATCTATGAGATAACGTAGAGCTATTACTACTGCAAACAGGTCTTTCTTGCCGATAGTATATTGACCCTTTTTCTGTGGTATCTGCAATTTACTATGTAAAATCATATCAGGAATTGCTTCATTTACCTGGAAGGAATAAAGCCTTTCATTATGGGCACATACATTTCTACAGCTTGCAAGAATACGAATGAGCTGATGTAACTGGACCTCTGACATGTTGGCGAAATTAAGACTGACCTTAGTGCGGATATCAGAAGTTGAATATTGATACATTTTTGAAATCTGTCCAAATGTAAGCGCATTGGTCGCTACCCACAAAGGTACATTACCATATACCATTGCGTGATGTGTAATATAACTATAGTTGCTAGGCAAGGCAATAGTTTTGCTTAAGGTTGTAATCAGGCGATTTATTTTGCTGGAATTTTTGCGTGTATAGTTATAATTTCCAGCGGTTAAATATGCTGTTTGCTGTTCACCATATTTTTCACAGAAGTAATATGAAAACATGGATTTTAGCTGTCTTTCCACATGTAATATGTATTTAAGAAAGAGCGTTCTCAATTCTTCATCAAAGTAATAAAAGGCGGTAATTTCTTCAAAGGTGACACCATGTAGGTAATTCCCTGATGGCTTATGCTTAAATAAATCTTTATATCCGCCAATTAATGAAAAATAGCTTAGTTTTTGTAATGTAATTTTGGCAAATTCAGGATCAGAAATAACAAGCTGTTTTTCTTTTTCCAGTTTTTCAATTTGCTCATCATATGTGAGAAATGTTTTGTTAGCCATTTCTGAATCCTCCTATGTTTTGTGGCATAAAAAAAGTGGAGCCCACGCATGGAACTCCACCGGCTGCGGGCATCGCAAGTTTCCGCAGCGCAACCACTAAAGATAATATACCATTGAAAGCAAAAACTGTCAAATGGATTTTTAGTGGTGGTAGTAGTTTATGCGTCACAAATTAATATTATTCTAATTGTTTTAAAACCGATTGTTTTACTCCAAGAAATTTATCCCTGTACTCAATCGCCTTTTCCGGTTTTTTCCACCATGCATACAGATTATTCAAATATCTATAAGTAGTTTTCATATAGTCATTATCCGTGCCAACAGCATTACCAATAATGCTTTCTGCCGCAAGCAGGTTAACCTCAGCCGATTCCGGCGTTCCTTCCATTATATCAATGATGCCTTTGCTCAGCTTACAGATACCATAATCCAGAGAGGTATCATATAGGTGTTCCAACACCAAGGTTTCATATTGTTCAAGTACAATTTTAGCATTGTCCACATCCTTTGCCAGCAACAGCATATTGATAAGGTTCATCATCTGTTGCAGGGAATCATGGGATTCAGTTAGTCCCAAGTGTATATATTCCATACGGATATCAAAGGCTGTACGGAGTGCATTGGCTGCCTCATTTCCACGCTTCATCAGCAGATAAGTGTTGGAAAGGTTGTTGTACAGATTGGATAGCAGGTTTGCAGTTCGCATATCTGCATCTTTAGTATGAAGCTTTTCCATGATGTTGATCGCCTTTTCACGCTTCTTAACTGCATTTCCATAATCCTTTTTCAACAGAAAACACTCTGCCTTATAATCCAGTAGCAATGCCCTGTCACATGGAGAATCCAGTTTGTATTCTTCCATAAGGTAGCTGATTCTATCAGTTAGTTTCGGCAGGTAATTCGATACAAGGTATTTGTCCAGATAGGGGAACATATCCTGTAAAAACAGTAAGAAATATGCACCATCATCTACTATAATGCGCTCTGATACACTGATAAGGGAAGCAATGATATTTTCCGGCCTGCGAAGTTCCAAGCCATGTGCCAGGCATACAAGGTGGAGGCTATTAAGCAGAGTCCGGCAGGCAGTCACGGTTGGTATGGTTTCAATGGTAATCACTTCCTGTAACAGTGGATGCAGGCTGATTTTCTTGTTATCTGTATCTTCGTTGATAAATCCGTATTTGATAAGATGGTTTACATCCGAAAGGTTATCAAGTCTCATCCAGTTATTGAAGCTGTTCTTTAATATGCCGGCAACCGGTAGCAGAGACAGATTGCGAAGAATATCCAATTGCTGATTGGACAATTTACCAAGTTGTAGGAGCTTTCGTAAATGCTCGATCATCAGTCCGTTAGTAAAATCATCATCTTTATACAGTTCCACATCTTCCCCGGAGGCGATATTCAGTCCACAGGTTCTCAGTTCAGCAAGCAGTTCTCCCGGTTCCATGCCACTGGCTGTAAGGGATAATGCAGACAGGCATACAGTAAGGGTGTGACAGCCCACTGTCTGGATAATGTCCTTTACTACATCTTCAGAGCCCTTTGCAGAAGGGCAATGCTTATAAAACAGTTCTACAAGCTCTGTATCTGCGTCCATTTCAGAAACCTTTACCGTCTCAAACTGAGAGATATTGCACCGGCTGGTGACAAGTATCTTACAGTTCAATTTTATAAATTCCTTAAAGAAAGCATCCTCTTTTGGCAGGACATTGAAGTTATCAATGATAATGAGACTGTCAGAGTGGAGTTTTTTTAATAGTTTCATATGCCTGTCAAGGAGCATTTCTTCGCTCATGTCCGCGGTATCATCACTAAATTCCATCTGAGCAACACATTTCTTTAAATCACCATCGTAAAATAAGTGAATGATGTTGGTGTATTTCTTTTCATTCTTTTTGGCATAGGTCTTTGCCAGTTCACTTTTACCCATGCCCGCAGTGCCGGTGATAAATACAAGATTGTTTTCCTGCAAAGCTTTGCTAACGACCTTTAATTCTTCTTTTCTTCCGATGAAATAGCGGTTTACAGAAGGAAGCTTGTTACTCAGCAGAATATCCGATAAATCAGGAGATAACAGGGTGTGCCTGCTGTCATGGTCATTTAATATGGCGTAACGGACAAGAGCAGTAATAAACTCGGCATCATCTGTTATCCGGGCAAATTCATCAGCTTTTTTTGTACCAATTACATCCACACTGTCCATAACCAATTCTAAAAGCAGTTTCTTTGTGGCAGTCACATTGATAAGATTTGGAATTACATCATCCTGAATATTATCCTGAATGCCGTCAAATCCGCAATTGTCATAAAAGGATAATATTTCCTTGGGTATCGGGCGTTCTCCGGTACACCATCTGCTGTAGGTAACATTTTTCTCAAAATCTTCTTTTTCAAATAAATCCATGTTGCACAGGCAGTCATAGAAGATGTCTTCAATCATCTGGTACTGTGCATAAGTTTTCTTTTTATTTTCCAATAACACTTCAATTACGTTGGAGAATGTAATGCGGTTCTGCAATTCGTCACTTCCTATCTTTTTGTCAACTTCCGGTCAACTTTTCGTCAATGATAATCCAAGACAAAATTACGTATCATTAACCCATGAAAACGTAGCCACCAGAAGCCATGAGAGAAATGGCTTGGCTACAAGAAGATTATAACACAAAAAGAACAAATGTTCTACTGAATCTTTTTGTATTTTGAACCTTGATAAACAATCCGGAAACGGATTCATGAGCTGTATCTTATGCCAACAGACCTTGCGAGGAAAACTGGATAGTCAGGAGGAGCGAGGGAAGACACTTCCGTCAAGGATGGGAAAGGAACTCGAGCAGGAGTAGCCCACAGGCAATGAGCTAAAGGTCAGCTGTAACGCTGACGGCATAGGATATGAATGGAAGCCAAAACAACTTTATCTTATCAGCAATTCGTGTATTATCACAGCATTTATGCAGAAAGAAGGTGATAAGTCAGATTATTAGGAAAGAGGGGGTGTTAGCTTATGACGAAGGAGCTGGAGTTGAGTAAGAAGCTTGCGGTGTTGGGATGGATTTTTCGTAAGGGACTGATTACGGAAGATGAGTACAACAGAACAAGAATTCATATTATGGGCGAATATGATGTTATCAGTTTTATGACTGCATAATCCGCAGATTCGTTAACATTTTCATTATGATTTATAGTGTAGGCAGTAGCAGATATTTTGTTGCTGCTTACTTAACGTATACAGACAGATTTTTGAAAGGAGTTTTTGCATGGAAGAAAGACAAGTAGAAGTAATTAAGAAAGTTGAAGGTCCTGTTATCAGGGACCGAAGACTGGTGGGGAAGCCACTTACCATCACAAGAAAACGAGTGGCGGCATATGTGCGTGTCAGTACAAATGCAGAGGAGCAGTTGCAAAGTTTTAAGTCTCAGAAGGAGTATTATCAGGACAAAATTTCTGCAAATAAGGAGTGGGCGCTTGTAGGCATTTATGCGGACGAGGGTATTACGGGAACAAAGACCACCAAGAGAGATGAGTTTTTGCGCATGATTGATGACTGTATGAACGGTCTGGTGGATATTGTCATTACCAAGTCGGTATCCAGATTTTCGAGAAATCTTGTGGATGTGCTTTCTTATACAAGAATGCTGAAGGCAAAGGGGGTGACTGTCATATTTGAAAAAGAAAATATTGACACTTCCACCATGGAGAGTGAAATGCAGTTATCACTTCTATCCGCACTGGCGCAGAATGAGGTGGAATCCCTATCACAGAATGTTACTCTGGGCGTTCAGATGAAGATGTCCAGAGGGGAGCTGATGGGGTTCAATGGTTGTCTTGGCTATGATTATCACCCGGAAGACAAAAGCATTACCATCAATGAAAAAGAGGCTGGGACAGTCCGTATGATTTTTAATTTGTATGTGCAGGGATATGGTGCTTATACGATTGCGAAGGAGCTTACGAGATTGGGAAAAGTGAATAAGAAGGGCGAGGTTAAGTGGACGGATAGTGGTATCCGGGGCATTCTAAAGAATGAGAAGTATAAGGGCGACCTGCTTATGGGTAAGACTTATACCGTTGATCCGATTTCCAAGAGGCGGCTTGATAATCGTGGGGAATCCAATAAGTATTATACAAGGAATCATCATGAGCCCATTATTTCGGAAGAAATATGGAACAAGGCACAGGAAATCCGTGAGAGCAGATATCGTACCAATGAGAATGTGTCCGATGGAGCAAGAACCAAGTTCGCAAGGAAGTACGCATTCAGCAGTATGTGTCAGTGTGGTTTCTGTGGAACGAATCTTACAAGGCGTTCCCATCATCAGGATACACAGCATAAAAAGCCTGTATGGAAATGCAGGACAGCAGCCAATAAAGGAATTGAAAACTGTCCGAATAGCAAGGCAATTGATGAGGTTATCATAGAGAATGCATTTCTGGAGATGTTCCGGCTACTGGCTGAGAATTTCGATGATGTGCTGGAATCGGTGCTTTCCTCATTGGAAGCTGCTATTTTAAAGGATGACAGCACTGAGAAGCTAAAGCGCGTGGAGAAGGAAATTTCGACTCTTGAAAAAAAGAGAAAGAAATTGACCGACATGTATCTGGATGATAAAATTTCTAAAGAGGCTTATGAGGAAAAATACAGTGAATTGAATCACAAACTGGACAAGTGTGAGGAAGAGAAGCTGTTGTTTTCCGAGAATGCTCTGTCCCAGAAGAATATTGCAAGCCGTATGAAAACCATTAGAGCAAAGCTTAAGAATGCCGATGTGACGGATGAATTTGACAGACTGGTATTTGAAAGCATTGTGGAGAAGGTGATTGTCGGAGAGATTGCAGAGGATGACAGTACTGACCCATACAAGCTTACCTTTGTATTAAAGGGTATGGATGATTGTAGTGTGCCGGATGCAAGGGACAGGTACAAAAATCTTCATAAGCAGGCAGTATAAAACAACAAGGAGGAGCTTAAAATGAGCGATAATCACGACTTGTTGAATGATAATGATATGTGTTCTTTTCCAGAACACGAGGCAGAGGATATGTGTTTCAACTGCGGTAACCACACATATAGAAGTTATAGCGTGTATACAAAGAATAAAAGACAAAAAAGATTAAGCATAAAAGTAATAAATGTCCTATATTCATTTATGGATTACAAACGGTTGGGATTAAATTCTCATTATGAAAAGGAAGAATTAAACGGATATTCAGAAGCGTTTATTGATTTAGATAAAGTACCAATCATAATAAACGGAACAAAATTATAAGGATTATTAGAAAGAGGCTGATTATTTCAGTCTTTTTTTATTATGGGAAAATATATCAGTGAAGAGCTATTTAATAATAACAAGTAATCTGTGAAGTTATTAAATAGTAATAAATAATTATTCCAGAATTTAAAATGCGTGAAAAATCCGCATAATAACTTCATATTATATTTGACCAGGGAAAATTCCCTGGTCTTTTTTTGCCTTTTTTTATTTCAAAGGACATTTTTAATGTCATCTCAATTGCCAATACGGCAGTAATCACAAATAAAGACGATATGATTTCGGTTATTGCAAGGGATCATGTATGTGCAGAATTTAAGAAAGCACATCGTAGTATTGATGATTTTCTATCTTCTGATGTTGAAGTTATGGATTGTGATAATGACCACAGCGACAATCCGAAAGATTGGATTACTCCTGAAAAGTATGAGGAGCTGTTCCCGGATGTATCGTACATCATTGTGCCAAGGATACTGTGGATGAGAGAATCATGAAAGCACTGCAGGAAAAGGACAGCACACAATCGGCACTGATCGATGCAGTAAAAGCAGAATTGTAAATCAGAGTAAATCCGAGGGAAATTTATATTTTCGGAGGTTAGGCTTATGACAGCAAAAGAATATTTGATGCAGGCATATAGACTCAATGAGTTAATTGATTCTGATGTGGAAGAACTGGAGCATCTAAGAGATTTGGCTGGAAGAATCTCCAGTCCGAACTTTGATGAGCGTGTACAGAGTTCCAAAAACTATGACCCGCCATTCGTGAAGTACTTATCGGACATTATGGAGATGGAGCAGAAGATTCACCAGGAACTATGTCAACTTGTGGTGTTAAAGAAACAGATCAGTGAGTCATTGGAAAAAGTGGAAGACAGAGAGGAACGTTTGCTTCTTACCTATCGTTACTTCAACAACTTCTCATGGCAGGAGATTTCAGACCGCCTTTGTGTTTCCAACCGTACTGTACACCGTATCCATGCATCAGCATTACTATGGTGTAAATTGGGTGATTTTTATTATGACGACACAAATATACATGGAAATGAGAGTAAATCACATTTAGATGTTGATTTTTGCGCAAAACTGTATATAATAGAAGGTAGAAAAGAAGGTGAGGTAGCAATCATGTTAATT
>CAZLZH010000081.1:0-9032 GCA_964563955.1 uncultured Bacteroides sp.
ATTCTGACAGTTTTCAGAAAGCATCTTGAATCAATCCTTGAGGAGTTCCCAAAAACAATTAAAATCACTATTTCGGAGGTGTAAGTATGTTTAAGATTAGTATGCAGTTCTTCGCTCATAAAAAGGGTGTTGGTTCTACAAAGAACGGTCGTGACTCAGAGGCTAAGAGACTCGGTGTCAAGAGAGCAGACGGTCAGTTTGTAAAGGCTGGTAATATTTTATACAGACAGCGTGGAACTAAGATTCATCCTGGTGTAAACGTTGGTATCGGCGGTGACGACACATTATTTGCACTTGTAGATGGTGTTTTACGTTTTGAAAGAAAGGGTAGAGATAAGAAGCAGGCTTCTGTATACCCTGTAGAGTCAGCTGAGTAAGAAAGCGAAAGAAGGCCGGGATGAAATCCCGGCTTTTCTGAATTTTAGATATAAAACGGATATGGAGGAATCCCATGTTTGCAGATAGAGCGAAAATATTTATAAGGTCAGGAAAAGGCGGCGACGGTCATGTTTCTTTTCGGCGTGAATTGTATGTACCGGACGGAGGTCCGGACGGCGGTGACGGCGGTGACGGCGGCGACGTGATTTTTGTGGTTGATCCGGGGTTAAATACACTCACGGATTTCAGACATGTCCGTAAATATGTGGCAGAAGACGGAGAAGAGGGCGGAAAGCGCAATTGTCATGGGGCAAACGGAAATGACATTATATTGAAGGTACCCGCCGGAACGGTCGTAAAGGATGCAGAAAGCGGCAAGGTAATTCTGGATATGTCCAACAAAACCGAGCCTGTCACATTGTTAAAGGGGGGCCGAGGCGGCAAGGGCAATCGGCAGTATGTGACATCTGTCATGCAGGCGCCGAAGTATGCGCAGCCGGGAAAGCCTGCAAAGGAGCTTTGGGTAACACTGGAGCTGAAGATGATTGCGGATGTTGGTCTGGTCGGGTTTCCGAATGTCGGAAAGTCTACCTTTTTATCGCGTGTGACAAATGCAAAACCAAAGATTGCGAATTATCATTTTACGACCTTAAATCCAAACCTCGGGGTTGTTGACCTCGGAGACAAGCAGGGCTTTGTAATCGCCGATATTCCGGGAATCATTGAAGGGGCGTCCGAGGGTGTCGGGCTCGGTATTGAATTTTTGCGTCACATTGAGCGCACGAAGGTGCTGATTCATATTGTGGATGCTGCATCTACGGAGGGAAGGGACCCGATCGTAGATATTGAGACAATTAATAATGAATTAAAATCATACAATGAAGGTCTGGCAAGCCGCCCGATGGTCATTGCAGCGAACAAATGTGATGCCTTGTATGGCGAAGATTACGAGACTGTGATACAATTGCTTAAAAGTGAATATGAACCGAAGGGAATCCGTGTATTTCCGATATCTGCGGTATCCGGAAAAGGTGTGGATGAATTGCTTTGGTATGTGAATAAGCTTGTGAAGGAGGCACCCGATGAGGTCATCGAGTTTGCACCGGAAATGGATGTCGAGTTTATGGATGACCCGGAGCTTCCGTTCGAGGTGACAAAATCGGAGGAAGAGGAGCATTTGTTCCTTGTGGAAGGACCGCGCATTGAGCGTATGCTCGGTTATACGAACCTAGAATCGGAAAAGGGCTTCGCATTCTTCCAGAGATTCTTAAAGGAAAACGGAATCCTTGATATGCTCGAAGAGCTTGGAATCGAAGAAGGTGACACAGTCAAGCTGTACGGCCTTGAATTTGATTATTATAAATAGTTTTCAGAAAAAGAGGAAAAAATATGACAAGTAAGCAGAGAGCCTATTTAAAAAGTCTTGCGATGAACGAAGATACAATTATCAATATCGGAAAATCCAGTCTGACACCGGAGATTTGTACAGCCGTGGAGGAAGCACTGGATAAGAGAGAGCTTATAAAAATCGGAGTCCTGAAAAATTGTATCGATGATCCGAAAGCGATTGCGCAGGCGATGGCAGAGCGGACGCGTAGTCAGGTCGTGCAGGTGATTGGCAAAAAGATTGTACTGTACAAGCCGCGTAAAAAAGATCCGAAAATCGTGCTTCCAAAATAATCGCAGGGAAAACCGGAGGACATATGCATATGCAGGAAGCTTCGTTTGGTCAATTTCATACGATTGCAATTTTAGGCGGTACATTTAATCCCGTGCATGTCGGACACGTGGAGATGGCAAAGCAGGTATTAAAGCAATATCCCGATATTGAGTGTCTGTATTTGATGCCGAATCATTTGCCGGCGTATAAGGAGGATGATGCTTTAGTATCCGAAAAGGAGCGTCTGGAAATGCTTTCACTGGCTGTGACCGGAATGGAGCGTGTCCGTGTCAGTTCGTTTGAGATTGTGCAGGACGGCTATACGTATACGGCTAATACCCTGCGGCAGATTCGTGAGAAAAATGAAAATTTAACAATTTATTTTATAATCGGGGATGATTCGCTGTTTACGTTCCGAAAATGGTATCAGTACGAAGAGGTTATGAAATTGTGCAGGATTTTAGTTATCGCAAGGAATGAGAGTAAAGAGAAAATAAAGCAGGCAATGGATGAGCTTTTGGAACAATATTCTTATGCGGAGCTTGCATATGTGGAGATGGAACAGATTCCGGTTTCATCAAGTGAGATTCGTGCATGCTGTCAAAAGGGGAAGGATATAACCGGTATGGTTCCGGAGTCCGTCCGCCTCTACATTGAGGAGCATCAGTTATACAAAAAAGAAAAGGGATGTGTTGATTATGATGACAAGAGATAAGATGGTTGTTCGCCTGAGAGGAAAAATAAATGACAAGCGTCTTGAACATTCATATGGCGTTTCATACACGGCTGCATGTCTTGCAATGGTACATGGAGCAGATGTTGAAAAGGCGAGAATTGCGGGGCTTCTGCATGATTGCGCGAAGGGACTTTCGACAAAAGAAAAGCTTGAAAAGGCGCGGAAACATGGACTTCCTGTCAGCAAATATGAAGAGAAAAATCCGGATATGTTGCATGCAAAGCTCGGAGCGTTTTATGCGAGATACAAATATGATGTGACGGATCAGGAGATACTGGATGCCATCTGTTATCACACGACCGGTCGTCCGAATATGTCTCTGCTTGAGAAGATTATCTTTGTTGCGGATTTTATTGAACCAAATCGGAAAATGCTTCCGGAGATGGAGCAGATACGGAAAGAGGCATTTTCCGATTTGGATCAGAGTGTGATTCATATCTTAAAAAATACATTGGATTATCTGCATAGCACAACCGTGGAAATGGATTATATGACACAGAAAACATATGACTATTATGTTGTGAATAAACTGGAGTTTTAAATGGTGGAAAAAGGAAAAACAATGAATGATATGGCATTATTAAAAACAATTGTAGACGCATTGGAAGATAAAATAGCACATAATATCCGTGTAATACGGATTTCAGAGATTTCCACAATGGGCGATTATCTTGTGATAGCAGATGGTTCGAATCGGAATCAGGTGCAGGCAATGTGCAATAATGTCGAGGAATTTATGGCAAAAGCCGGTGCAAAATTAAAAAACAGAGAAGGATATGCAAATGGAGGATGGATTTTGCTCGATTATTGTGATATAATAGTTCATATCTTTAGCGAGGAAGAGAGAGCCTTCTATGATTTGGATCATATCTGGAGGGATGGTGAGCTTATCACAGAGTTCAAGTAGCGGGGGAAGATAGGATTTGAAAAAGGAAAATCTGATTCAGGATAATTATATCAAGGTAAATCAAATTTCGGCCAGATGTATGCGTGTAATCATACTGATTCTTGCGCTTGCGTTTGGCTATTGCTATTTTACATCAGATTTAGACATTTCAATCATGATTATATTTTTCGCATCTGCGGTATTTGTCGCATTGATTCCGACACTGCTCATAAATGTGTTAAAGTTCGATTATTCCCCAGCCACAAAATACATAGTCATCATATGTATCTGTGCGATTGCAACGTTGATGATGACGCTGCTATCGACACATGCATATCCGATTATGCTGTTCCCGATTTTGCTGGCATCGCTTTATTATAATCAGACACTTGTTTTGTTCGCGTCCCTGCTTATGTCATGTGGAATCATCATATCGAATTTTCTGGCGTTTAAATTTCAGGATATATTCATTGGGTTCCCATGCAGTTCTTTTGAGGACGCAATGTTGAAATATGCTGTACCGCAGATTGTGATTGTATTTGGACTTTCTGTTGTTGCATATTTTATTGTGCAGAGAAACTCGATGATGATTAATTCCGCGATTAATATGGCGGTTACCATGCAGGATAATCAGAGCGGACTTATTTTTTCCTTTGCGGAAATCAGTGAGAGTAAATCCAAATTCACCGGAGAACACATTAAGCGTGTGGCAGCGTATATGCGTGTGCTTGCAAAGGCATCCGGATTTGATGATGAGTATGTGGAGATGGTTTCAACCGCTTCCATGATGCACGATATCGGAAAGCTTATGATTAGTGAGGAGATATTGGATAAACCGGACAAATTGACAGATGAAGAATACCAGATTATGAAAAACCATGTGTTGTATGGGGAAGCATTGTTGGAGAAATGTCCGGGAGAATTGATGCATCTTGCATGTGTACTTGCAAAGGAGCATCATGAGCGATGGGATGGAACAGGCTATCTCGGAATGAAGGGCGAGGAGATTGCTTATATCAGCCGCCTGATGTCAGTCTGTGATGTATTTGATGCGTTGACCTCCGATCGTTATTACAAAAAAGGATGGTCATTGGAGGATACCTTTGATGAGATAATTCGGTTAAGCGGAAAAAGCTTTGATCCAGCGGTGGTCAAGCTGTTCATCCAGCATTTCGATGAATTTAAAGCGATACATAATGCGATACCGGACAAACAAAAATACTAGTGAAAAGAGAGAACATCGTTTATGTACAAAGTTATCAATGATTATATGAGTAAAGTTGTATTGCAATCAGGAGAGGAAGTTCGTTTACAGCTTTGCAAACAGATTGAATCCATACCGGAAATCAAATCATTTACTGTGATGGAAAGGGCAAAGCAGTTTGTAATTGATATGAAGCTTGAATCCTTTTCTGTGGAGGAGGCAGCTCATGTATTTCATGAACTGCAGGGAAAAATGGCAAGTGCATATTCTTCCATATATGTGCGTTATAATGAAGGAAAATGCGTCCGTTACCGGTTTATCACATGCCGGGAAAACAAAGAGGGAATTTACTGCGATTTTATATTCAGCTAAAAGCGTTTGCGAATTTGTGAGAAATAGAAAACCGGGTATAGCAGGAGCAATGCGTTCTTGTTACACCCGGTTTTATTATGTAGAATCATTATGTGTTAAAATGTACGGAAAAGACCGATGACTTTACCTAGAATTTCCAAATTGTCTTTGACAATAATCGGCTCCATCGTATCGTTTTCCGGTTGGAGACGATAATAGCCGTCTTCTTTATAATAAGTCTTTACAGTTGCAGAATCATCAATTAAAGCAACTACAACATCGGAATTGCGAGCGGTATTGCATTGTTCGCACATGACGAGATCGCCATCAAAAATCCCGGCATTAATCATGCTGTCACCCTTTACCTTCAGCATGAATTTATCCTTCTCGTTTGCATGCAGATATTCCGGAGGTACCGGAAAGTAACCCTCAATATTTTGCGTTGCAAGAATCGGTTCACCGCATGTGACAGTGCCGACAATCGGAATATTTACGATTTCACGACGTGAAAGATTAAATTCGTCATCCAGAATCTCGATAGCACGCGGCTTGGTCGGATCCTTTCGTATATAACCTTTCTCCTCTAATGATTCCAGATGTGCATGCACAGAGGAGGTTGATTTTAAATGAACTGCTTCACATATTTCACGGACAGCAGGTGGGTAGCCGCGTTCCAGAATACACTTTTTCAGATAATCCAAAATCTGTTGCTGTTTTTCGGATAATGTTCCGTTTGGCATATGAAAACCCCTTTCTTGTTGTTTTATCTTTCCTTATCATAACATAGTTCAAAAACAAATGCAAACAAATGTTCTATTTTCCTATAAAAAATGTCTCGAAATCAGAAAAATGAAAACAATTCGGGAAATATTGGGAAATGCTTTGAATTTTTATCTGAAATGCAGTATAATATCCTAGACTTTGTATGTCATTAGAAAAGATTACTAAAGGAGAATCACTTTGAACGAAAAATTATTACATACACCGGAAGGTGTTCGCGATATTTATGATTCGGAATGTAAAAAGAAAAAGAAGGTTCTTTCGCAGATTCACCATGTATTGGAATTATATGGCTATCAGGATATTGACACACCTTCGTTTGAATATTTTGATATTTTTAATATGGATAAGGGGTCAGCAACATCAAACGAGATGTACAAGTTTTTTGATAGAAACAATAACATGCTTGTGCTTCGTCCCGATATAACGCCGAGTATTGCCAGATGTGTGGCAAAGTATTATCCGGATGAACAGCTTCCGATACGGCTTTGCTATCAGGGAAATACATTTTTGAATACGCATCAGCATCAGGGAAAATTATCAGAGTTTACACAGATTGGGTGTGAGTTGATTCATGATGACAGCTCGGCGGCGGATGCCGAGATTCTTGCATGTGTGATTGACTGCCTGCTTTCTGCCGGGTTGAAGGAATTTCAGATTGAAATCGGTGAAGTTGCATTTTTTAAAGGCATCATCGAAGAAGCGGGATTGGATTTCGAGACGGAAACCAAAATAAAAGAATATATTCATGACAAGAATTTCTTTGGACTTTCGGAATTTGTGAACAGTCTTACTATGCCGGATAGTTTGAAGAAGGCACTAAAGAGCTTTGAGAACTTATTCGGTGGACTGGATATGCTTGAACGTGCGGAAAAGCTTGTGAAAAATGAGACTTCGCTTTGTGCAATTGACCGTATGCGAAAGGTGTATACGGCTTTGGAAAGCTATCAGTATACAGACTATGTAAGCTTTGATTTATCGATGATTAACCGGTTCCATTATTACACGGGTATTGTATTCCGCGGTTATACATATGGAACAGGAGATGCGATTGTCAAAGGCGGAAGATATAATAATCTGATGGAAAAATTCGGTAAGCAGGCAGCTTCCGTAGGATTTGCCATTTATGCGGATGATCTGATGAGTGCAATCGCCAGAAATAAGATTCCGGTTGAGATTGATTATTCCAACGTGTTGGTTTTATATGAGCATGAACAGCAAAAGGAAGCCATTGCGCTTGCCTGCCATCTGCGCAAGTCGGATAAGAAGGTAGAGCTCATCCGTATGTCAAAGCGGCATGATTTACAGGAATATATAGAATATGGAAAGCATATGCATTTTTCGGATTTATATTTCTTTAAAGATGCAGAGCATGTCATGACAATATCACTCGCGGATGACAAAACAGACAACGTCATGACAGATGATTTATATTGAGCGTATGTAGATAAGGAGAGCAGTTATGCGTTATTTGACATTTGCTTTGGCAAAGGGGCGGCTTGCAAAGAAAACACTCGCCCTGTTTGAACAGATGGGAATCACCTGCGAGGAGGCAAAGGACCCGGATACAAGAAAACTGATTTTTACAAATGAGGAGCATAAGATTCGTTTTTTTCTTGCAAAGGCATCCGATGTTCCGACCTATGTAGAATATGGTGCAGCGGATATCGGCGTTGTCGGTAAGGACACGATTATGGAGGAAGGCAGAAATCTGTATGAGGTCATGGATCTGGGCTTTGGAAAATGCCGGATGTGTGTATGCGGACCGGCATCCGCCCGCGAGCTCTTATCCAAAAATGAAATTATTCGGGTAGCAAGTAAATATCCGAATATTGCCAAAAATTATTTCCGGGATAAGAAAAATCAGACAGTCGAGATTATCAAGCTGAACGGTTCCGTGGAGCTTGCTCCGCTCGTTGATCTTTCGGAGGTAATCGTAGATATTGTGGAGACCGGCTCCACACTGAAGGAAAACGGATTGGAAGTGTTAGAAGAAATTTGCCCGCTCTCTGCAAGAGTTGTGGTCAATCAGGTCAGTCTCCGGATGGAACACGAGCGAATCCGTACATTATTAAACGAATTAAATACAATGATTCATTAGTACAAGGAGGATAAGGGAATGCGTATTGTAAAATTAAATGAGGAATCCAAACAGGATATTCTGACCAATCTGTTAAAACGCAGTCCTGACAGCTATGGAAGCTATGAGGAAACTGTAAAAGCAATTGTGGGGGATGTTCACACAAGACGGGACGAGGCACTATTTGCTTATACAGAAAAATTTGATCATGCACATATTAACGCAGACAATGTGAAAGTAACAGACGAGGAGATTCAGGAGGCGTATGCGCAGGTAGATGAAAAGCTGCTTTCAATTATCCGGAAAGCCATAGATAATATCCGTGTCTATCATGAGAAGCAGAAGCAGTACAGTTGGTTTGACTCCGAGAACAACGGCAGCATGCTTGGCCAGAAGATAACGCCGCTTGCAAAAGTCGGTGTGTATGTGCCCGGCGGTAAGGCGGCATATCCATCCTCTGTTTTGATGAATGTCATTCCTGCAAAGGTCGCAGGAGTAAAGCAGATTATTATGACAACGCCGTGCAACGCAGAGGGAAAGGTATACCCGACTACATTGGTTGCTGCAAAAGAGGCAGGCGTGGATGTCGTCTATAAGGCGGGCGGTGCACAGGCAATCGCCGCACTTGCATATGGAACAGAGTCCATTCCGAAGGTGGATAAGATTGTGGGTCCCGGCAATATATTTGTCGCGCTTGCAAAACGATGTGTGTTCGGGCATGTAAGCATTGATTCCGTTGCCGGCCCGAGTGAGATTCTTGTTCTGGCGGATGAAACAGCCAATCCGCGCTTTGTGGCTGCGGATTTGCTTTCACAGGCAGAGCATGACGAGATGGCGTCAGCCATTCTTGTTACGACCTCAAAGGAGCTTGCAGAGAAAGTGAGCGATGAGGTAGACGGCTTTGTAAAGGTATTGTCCCGAAAGGAAATTATTCAAAAATCACTGGATAATTATGGA
>CAZLZH010000082.1:0-9020 GCA_964563955.1 uncultured Bacteroides sp.
TAACTACTAAATCTTCAATATCTTCCGGATAATACTCGTAACCTTGAATATCCGTAACAAGTCTATATGCTATATAGAGCGTCTGTGACGAAAATCCTTTCCATGCTGCCTGCGCTCCTATATCAGATTTTATAAAAACATCTTCATCCATTCACAATCACCTTTCCTTACATTTAATCCATTTTATACATCTGTAATCACCTATCCCACTCTTGAAACCTATGACACTCAAGAATCTGATTTGGCGGAATCTCAACACCATTTTTACACAAAATTTCTTTTGTATCCGGTCCTATACAGATACACATATACGCATCATACAAATAACTCTTTACAATCTCTGATTCTGTATCAGAATTCCAACCATTATAAATAGTATCACTTACAGGAACCTTAAAAACTATGGCATATGATTCTTTAGATGCTCCCCACTCATCTGATAATCTTGTACCAAGCAGTATATCAATATCACTTAATATCTCTGGTCTACAATGAACACATCCACCATATACATCTTTTTCACTTATTGATAAAAACCACATACCGTAAAATCATAGTAGAATTTTCTCCCTACAGACCATGCAGCATGTGCTTCAATGTCACAATGCGGTGGACATTTCCCATAAGATATGTCATAAACTCTTTTTTTGTATGTTAGACGACAGGCTTCAATATCTATATTTATTTCATAATTTTCCAAAAATTGTCTCAATTCACTATTTGCAAATTCATATGCCTTTACCAAGTCAACAATTCCATGTTGACGTATCTGCCTACATTTTTCACTACTTGTGCTAATATGGGTTACAACCATCTCTAAATCATTTAAATCTGGATAATGACCTCCATGTTTAGTAATAATATTTCTCACATCATCATCAGCATATGTATAATCTATTCTGCCATAATTCTTATATTGTTCTGCCAGCCAAATTGTCCTATTTACACCTGTTAATGTTTCAAGTGTGGTAGCTGCCTTCTCACTTGTTCTAATGTCGTACAGCATCTTCTGCCTCCCAGAAAATTTATGTTCACTACCGTTGCCAATATCCACCAGCAGGTTCATTCCCTTGAAATCCTTCAAATTCTCTGCAACAGCCGCATAGCCCTGTGGCATGACCGTGCAATCAACAATTTCAATAAGATAGTTTACCTTTCTGTATTTCAGGGAAACATATCTTTCTCTGGTCAGATACTGCTTAAAGCTGTCCCTCTGTGCCTGTACCCACTTCAAAGGAAGTCCCACCGCCAGATGAATTCTAGCCTCTGTAAGTCCTCTTGCCTCAAGCTCCTTTGCAATCGCTGCAAGAGTCCGAATATAAGTATCATCATCCTCCTGCTTGTCTGCAACAAAGCCCTTGTGACCTTCACCAATAATATAATAAGCACCATCATATTCGATATACTCCTTACTCAGCACCGGTTCACTGTCACACTTTATAATTCCCGTAGGAAATACTCTGTGGGCGGTTTTCACATTGCCATAACCATTATCCACGCCCAAAATAATAGTTCCGTTCATATTGTATTCTCTAATCTCTCTCATACTAAAATCCTCCAAATTCTAATGATACTGGCGTACAATGTCGCTAAGCACGACCTCTTCCGCCATTTGTTTTGCCTGTTCCCGAAGCCTCCACATTTCCACTGTAGAAGCTGAATTCTGTGGCTTATGCTTTGCCAGATACTGATTCACGATTCCTTCCAGCATTTCATAAGCCTCTTCATTTAGCTCAAAAGCACTGGCACTCAAAGTTCCCATACGAATATGGTACCTGTACCTTTCTGCATGATTAGCTTTCATATAATCTATCCATAACAGACCATATTTTCCAATCCACACATCTGCTTCCTCCGAAACCACAATATCCGGATAAAACACTCCATCCACCTCTGTATAAGTACCACCCATTGCTTCATAAGTTGATAATTCTCTGCTCATCGCTACTACCTCCATTCCATTATCTTGCTCTGCCACGACTTCTGCCAAGGATTTCCTGCTTGCTGTATTCCTGTTTCTCATACCACTCCTTTAGAAGCTGTTCAATTAAATCTGTCTTCTGCTTTGGTGTATAATCCTCTGGGAAATACTTTGCCAATGTATCTGCACGAAGCTTTATCTGCTCCCGCTGATTTGGCTTTTCTTCCTCCAAAACCATACAAATCGCATCCATATCCAATGTTCCGTGCTGGCTCATTACCTTCAAGCGACACGCCTGAGATAAAGATGGTGTACACTGCTCCAAATCCATAATGGCATGAAGCTCATACTGCTCCTCTTCCTTTAGATAAGAAAGCTCCACAGCTACCGTGAAAGCAATCTTTCCATCATCCACCATATCCAATATCTTAGGTATCAAATTGGTAAGGCGGATATATCTTTTAATCTGAGCCACGCTCTCCCCTGCCTGCTTTGCAAGCAACTCGTTACTTCGCATAGCCTTGGAAACAAGCCCTCCCGGATTCTTTTTGACAGACCTCGGTTCAACTTGAGCCAAAGTTATATCATCTGCCAATACCTTTTTCCCCTGATGCTTCATAGCCTCCAGTTTCATTCGATAGGCAAATCCTTTCTCGCTGGGTTTTAAATTCTCCCGATGCAAATTTGAATCCACCATCGCCACAACTGCCTGGTCATCATCAAGCTCTCTTATGACAACAGGAACCTCTGTTTCCCCAGCCCATAGAGCTGCTTCCTTTCTTCGGTGTCCCGATATGACCTCATATCCATCTCCATAAGGATTCGTTCTCACCAGAAGTGGCATAAGCACACCTTCCTTTTCAATACTTCTCATCAGCTCGCATAATTCCGTATTGGTTTCCACCTTAAACGGGTGATTCCTAAAACTATGCAATTCGCTGATAGATACATTCTTAATCGTTTCCATACAATCGCTCCTTTCATCAACGCATATAATCGTTACTCACGAAACCTAACTCCTTTAACCAAAAGAAAGACCGCTCACTTTCAATTTTCTTGAAAATGAACGGTCTCTCACGCTACTTTTATTTAGTTGAATGATAATGTGATATTGTTCGTGTTTTCGAGGTTGGCTCTGAACAACCTATTTCCGTTTAGATGTGTTTCCACACACGCTATCCAATACAACCGACACATTTACTCCGTCGGAAATTGCTTTTTTGTATGTTTTTCGGTCACTCTGGTCGAACCTAAAAAACCTCTCAAAGTGCCTAAACTCAAGGATTTTTACATATCGGTCCGATGTAGTGCAACTATTGTCTCAACGGTACTTTCGTTGTCCCAATCCAATTCGTATATCTCTTTCCCATTGAAAAACACAGGAAATCTAAACTTAAGACTACGAAGGATTCTTCCGTCCGCCTGTTCTTCCTCATAAATATTCACATCTGCAAGGAAGCTCTTCATAAATGTTTTCTTCTCAATATCCGTAAATCTGTCATACAACTTATCAAAGAATAATAAAAACTGATACACATTGTCGCCGGATATTTTCTCCTGCCTAATATTATACAGTCTGGTCTCCACTTCTTCAATCAGAGTTTCAATTTCTTCTATCTCATCATAGAGCTTGTCCAGACGCACCTGCATATCCTCATACTTCTTGTCATAATGCTTGTCCGATACAGATAAGTTATCCATTTGACTAGCCAGCTTGTTCTTGGCACCAATGACCTGCTTTAATCGCTCCTGCAAGCCTGTATGCTCTCTGTCCAACTCCTGTGTATCAATGCTTTGTCCGATGTGCTTCTGAATCTCTGTTTTGAACTTCGGATTATTCACAAGCTTGCGGATAACTTCTTCCACCGCCGCATTGATTTTATCCTCGCTCCACTGCTTGCGGTAAGTACACTTATGACCATTCACAAAGGTTCTGTGCTTGCAGGCATAGTAAAAATAATCTCTGTAATGACCGCCGTCCGGATGCTTTTTACGATTTACATTGCCATACATACCACTTCCGCAAATCGGACATTTGATAATACCGGATAAAATATGCTCGTGATCCAGACTGTGAGTTTTGATGTTGGCAACACCGGTTTCCTGTCTCTTTTTATGCACCTGATTCCACAATTCTTCTGACACAATTGCCTCATGAATACCATCGTTAAGCATATACTTGTCCTGCTTCACAATATGATATTCATTCCTCGTACCCGGAATCTTTTCATTCTTTCTTCTGCCAAAAGCAAGCTTGCCACAGTACACCGGATTATCCAAAACACCTTTTACAAAGGATGTGGAAAAGCCTTCTATGGTATTGTTCTGGCGAAGCTTTTTCTTGTAGCCGCTGTTGTTTAGGAATGTAGCAATGGCTGCAATTCCCATAGTGGTATTGGCAAACTTATCATAGATAATCCGAATAATCTCAGCCTCGTCTTCTGCTATGTGCAGTTCACCATTGATAAGCTGGTAACCGTAAGGTGCAAAGCCACCGTTCCACTTGCCTTCTCTGGCTTTCTGCCTGCGCCCTTCCATAGTCTGTACCAATATATTCTCACGCTCTATTTCAGCCACCGCAGATAATACGGAAATCATCAGCTTACCCGCATCCTTGGAACTATCAATACCATCTTCCACACAGATAAGATTAACACCAAAGTCTTGCATTCTTTGAAGGGAAGATAATACATCTGCTGCATTTCGACCGAATCGGGATAATTTGAATACAAGTACAAAATCAACGTTGTCTTTACCAGATTCAATGTCCTGAAGCATCTGTTGGAACTGCGGGCGACCTTCCACACTTTTACCGGATTTCCCTTCGTCGGAGTATTCACCGGCGATAATCATATCTTGGTAATCAGCGTATTTATGCAATTTATCTTTTTGCGCATCTAGGCTGTAACCATCTACCTGCATGGAGGTGGATACACGGGTGTAGGTGTAGCATTTGAGTTGTTTTTTCATGGACTCACGACCTTTCTATCATTCAATTCCACACAATGCTTTTAGCATTTCTTCAAACGGAACTATATAATCCTTAGCTATTTTCCTCAGTCTACGATTTTGTTCCCACGCTTCATATGCCTGAATTGTTTCATTATCATTCCAAACAAAATTCCATTGATAGGACATATCCAAAATCATACGACTAATATTCCCCGTCATCTGTCTGTCTGATTTTTCTGCAAATACTATATCACCCAACCCAGACATATAATTATCAATTTCTTCCAAATTGACATTCCCTATCTCAAAAGTGTATGGAATTGCTTCTTTTACAAGTTCTGAAAACTTGCTTGCGGTTCTCGGCAATTTATTCCGAAACAACATACAATACATAGTTTTATCGTTCATAAGTACAATTACATTTCTTCCGTCCACTTTTGCAATATGCCCGTGCCACGAATAAAAGTCATTTTGTTGTAAATCTTCAGGCTTAACCATATCAGATTTTGTTAGTTTTAAAGCCGTTTGCAATGCCTTAGAACAGTAAATCACCATACAAATCAACTCCTTATCTATTCGTAAAATATGCTACACTTTCTTTTAATTCATCACTAAAACCTTCCAAATCTGCAGTTGTAATTACATCACTATTAATCAATGCCACAATATCAAAGACCATATTCCCTTTGCTTAATTCAAGGATTACTCCCGGATGTTTCTTATCCTTTTTTATTCGTTCTTCCAACTTCCAGAACTTGTCTGAAGCATTCTCTTCTCCATCTAATAAATCCATATATTCCTTAACCAAGCGTTCCATATATGTTTCCTGCCAATCACCAATGCAAGCTCTGAATAATTTCCAGTCGCTTTTTGAAAATTCCATGTAAACAACCTCCAATCTATATCGTAATTTTTATACATTTTCATTGTCCCAACAATATTATATATCTGTTCCAACCATAATTCAACATAAAAATAGACAGCCATCACTCTGACTGCCTACCCGCTAATGAGATATTTGGTTTCGGGCATTACCCTTGCCTCTCTACGGCCATCACAAAAAGAAACTCCCACCGAAGTGGGAGCTACCGATGGATCGCCAAATCCACCATAACTGAATCAATTTTACCGATCAATCGCCAGATTGACCACATCTGTAGATTTGATTTTACATTATATTATATGAAAAGTCAACGAAAAATATCTATTGCTTTTTCATATATTCTATTTTACCCTGCAATGATTTAATGGTGTTTTCCTTTGATTTAATTATACTAGATAAACCAAGCGCATTCAAGAGTTTTCTATCTATTTCTTGTATCTCCTGCTTGAGCATACAAACCTTACTATTTACTATTCTTTCTTTACCTACGGTCTTTATCTGCCCTAAATCCACGCTTCCAACTAAAAATTTATTCACACCGTTCTCATCTTTATATGGGTATGTTCCAGTAATCGGAACTTGAATATCCGGAATCGTCAAAGCACTAGATGAAATAATAGCACCTGTAAATACCGGTGACTTGAAATTATATGCATCCGATTGTAATACAACAACCGGACGAAGTTTATTTTCCTCGCTACCAACATTCTCCCCTAAATCTACAAAATAAACTTCTCCTCTCTTCACCGTCCATTTTCTCTGATACTGTTTACCTGTAGAATAATACAATTTTTGTGCATTCCATCTACTGATACGCTGAGCCTTCGTCATTATTACTTTTTCTTCTGGTGTCATATTGTCAATACCTCCAATTTATGCCACAGGCTGTGGCACAATTACCTATACATTATTCTTTAGTCGCTTCATCTTCCTGAGCATTCTCTTTTTTCCTATTTGCCAACTTCTCTATCTCAATCTTATATGCCATCAACCGCAAAAGATACTGTGGAACCCTTCTATTCCCTAATTCCCAATCTGTTTCTGTCATATATGGGATTTCAAAGTACTCACAAAATTCTTTCCGGTTCATACCGGTACTTTCTCTTAATTTTCTTAATTCGTCTTTTGCTTCCATAGTTCACCTCTTTATGCATTGCATAAATTTATTATATGTCCAATCATTCACACGGTCAACAACTTGTCGCAAAAAAAATAAACCTCAGCAAAAAATTTACCGAAGCTTACTACAAATCTATTATTATACTCAATATATGAAATAACACTTTCAATCCAACCATTTCTATACCGCATATTGGTCAGCGGTACACTTTCAACCCGACTATTTCTATACCACCTATCGGTCAGTGGTAAACTTTCAATCCTACTATTTTGAACGCTCTATCGTATGTATACATCCCACTCTCGCAGGATGCCGGTAATCCTTATGCCGCCTTCTCAAACCGCTTCAGAAATCTTCTTGCATAAGCTTCATACCGAAGTCTTTTTCCCTCTGCATCATCACACCAAGTTTCCGGTTCGTACTGAATCTCTACTGCGATATCTCGCAAAACCAATGCTCCGTATTTTTCCATCATCTCGGCCAGGAATGTGCAGCAGCGTTCAAATTCCTTGTTCAAAGCTTCCCTCCTTCCATAATCGCTTCTGCATCTTTTCGTCCTTATAAGTCTCAATGACTTCTTGTCTTAATGATACAACTATGGATTAGAAAAAGCAATGATTCCAGTGAGAAAAAATTTCCTCTTACTCGTTTCCAAACTTTCCTTCGTTTACGGTTTTATATACGTTGTTCACTTCCATATTCAGTTTGCGCATATAGGCTACCAGACGCTCTTTGTCATCCTCCGAATATATGCCGGAATTGTAATTGTGGACAATCTGGTTAATATTTATTCCGATATGATTTACCTCGTTAATAAGCTCTCTCAACAATATCCTTATCTCCGGATAATCATTTGGCTTCTGAGAAATCATAAGTCGCAAATATTCTGATTCAGTCATGTTTGCTTGCTGTGCTTTATCCGCCAGCATTGACGCTTCTCTTGGACTCAAACGAAATTTCTTTACCAGAGTTAATTTATCTTGAGACATCCTTTCTCCCCCTTCTGTAAGTATGTTGGAAATCCATGTCGGAACCCTATTTTTATGTTGGAATTTCCGACACATTTTCCATTTTTTATGTTGGAATTTTATGTTGGTCTTAAAAATACCTGTATTTCGGTATGTTGGAAATCTATGTCGGAATTACATTTTTATGTTGGAAATTTTGACATACTTTTTAACTTCTATGTTGGAAATTCCGACATAACTACGGTTTTAGCAAAAAATAACTGAAAATAACACCTTTTCTGATGCCTAAAAAGTTCTCCGGGTGTCTTTCGCTAGATACGCATTTTGTATATCCACACCAAAATGCATCTAGTTAGGGGCATAATCCCCTAAAACCCCTGATATTATTATAGGTGCTCCACTTTTTGACGCACTTTTGGGAAAAGTACTCCACTTTTTGGCACACCTATTGAAAAATGGCTCCACTTTTTGGCACACCTTTTTTGAAGACAGTTTTGCCTTCTTTGGAAGGTGTGTCACTTTTTGACACCCTTTTCGGAAAAGTGCTCTACTTTTTGACACACCTTTTGAAAAATGGCTCCACTTTTTGACGCACCTATAATTTAACAGAATATCTTAACTCTTTTTCCTAATCGGATGCCTAATTACTGTCTTCCACTTCTCCGGCGCAACTTTCCTTGCGTCAGACATATATATTTCATGATGTAAGCGCTTTTCATTTATATCATTTTCATATCCATTCGCTTCCAGAAATGCGTCCATAATTGCCACAGACTCTAGCTCATTATCAAATGGTCCTATATGCATAATTTGAACACATAATCCTTCATCAATTGTTAGAAATTCTGCTTTGCTACAATCAAGCTTTTTCTTCTTAGCTGCAGTTTCTACTGCCCAATCAAAATCCTCTCTTGTCACAAAATCAGGTAAACGAATAACAGAAATCCAGTTAAAAGAATCCTTATTCCCATAGTCTGCACCTCTTACATTATCCTGCCACCAGAAACCTTCCAAGGGTGGAACTACATATTCGAAAAATCCTTTTATCTTGTAATCAGTTTTGTAACTCATCTTCAAAGTATATGCAACAGCATACAATACACTTATTGCCTGCTGGTACTCGCCATCCGGAGTGTTAGGGTTCCCTTTCCCTCTGACAGCAATATAATTAGCCAC
>CAZLZH010000083.1:0-8490 GCA_964563955.1 uncultured Bacteroides sp.
CTCATAGTTTTCGCCATCAGCCGCTGCCTGTAAGTTAGCAGGTGTATCACCTAAACCGTTCAATTCCTTGAACCACATCTTTGCATGTTCTTTTTCGTTGTCAGCTGTCTTTAAGAATAAAGCTGCCATCTGCTCATAGCCTTCCTTCTTAGCAACAGAAGCAAAATATGTATACTTATTTCTTGCCTGAGATTCTCCTGCAAAAGCAGCCTCAAGATTTTTCTCTGTCTGAGTTCCTGCATAAGGATTCTTCTTCTCTTCTTCCATTAACTTAAACTTTTCCTTTGGCTGTTTGCAAACAGGGCACTGTTCCGGTGCTTCCTCTCCTTCATGAACATAACCACATACTGTACATACCCATTTCTTCATAGTCTTTCCTTCTTTCTTAATATTATTTTTTTCGTTGTTTGGAATCATTTCTAATAACTTTTTTGCAACATCCACAGGAAAATCTTTGGTCGGTGGATTTGCAATCAAATCCTCTAAAAGTTCATGTGCATTGTTACTCTGAGGAAGCATATATCCAGCTTCTCTCATAATGTCTTCAGCTACCAGTCTTTCTGATTTTGCTACCGCTTTCATCAAACGGTACAGTCCATCTTTATCAGTAGCTTCTGCTATTTGAAGTGCTTCCTTTTCTTCATCCGCTTTTGCCTGTGCAGTCTTATTCAGCACTGCTTTCACCTGATTTGTCTTTGGCTGTTGTGCAGGATATTCCTTTGGCACCATAGAAATTGCTCCACTCGGGCAAGCCTGTGCACACATTCCGCAACCGATACACTTTTCTACATCAATCACACTGTTTTCTGTGTCTGTGGCTCCAACAGGGCAAACATAAAGACACAGACAATCTTTGGTACAAAGTCTTAGATTTCTTACAGCTACTTTTTCATCCATGATTATGCTCTCCCTTCTATTTTCTCAAATTTCCAGTTAGGAACCTTACACACCGGGCAAAGTTCCGGAGGTGTATCGCCTATGTAAACAAATCCACATGTTGTACATACCCAGATATTGGTATCTTTTAACATGGCTTCACCTTCGTTCAAATAGCGATTTACCAACGATGAAAGCATTCTTGTAACCTTTTCACCCCATACACATACTCTTGCAGCACCCCTGTCTGCATTAGCATCTGCAGTAGCCCTTACAGCTGCATAATTATCTGCATCTGTCTGAAGTTCCTTAGCAAGTTTTTCAACGGATGCATCATTTACCGCCGGTACAGCTTCGGTAAAATAATCTGCTAACTGCTTAAATAAATCTGCTTCTTCCTGCTTGTACTGTTTCTCACAGCCTCTGGCAAGATTGGAACAAAGTGCTGCCAGTTGTCCTGCTGAAAGCTTCTCCAAATCTGCTTCCATTGGCTCTATGGCTGTAACAACTTTCTTTTCGTCACCATTTACTTCCGGTTTAAAATCTGATTTTGCCGCACCACATAGTGGGCATTTCCAATCATCCGGCAATTCTGCAAATGGGACTTTTTCTTTGGCATCATCGTAGACATAGCCACAAATCTGACAAACGTACTTCATAGAAAATACCTCCTTTTGTTTTGGTAAAAAAGCTATTGTCTACCCTTCTCTATTTCTCCGGAATAGTCAATTATGCCTCCAAATTCAATAACATCTGTATACCCTAAGTCCACAAGCTTCTGTGAAGCCTGCTTACTTCTGTTTCCGCTTCGGCAATATACATAGATTGTCTGATTCTTATCCGGAAGTTCCGCAATCTCTTCTGTTCCAATGGATTCATTCGGAATATTGATTGCTCCGGGAATATGTCCTTCTTCAAACTCATCTGTTCTTCTGACATCCAAAAGAATATATCCCGAATCTTCCTTCATAAGCTCAAGTCCTTCTTCCATGGAAACCTGCTGATAACCTGACTTTTTTTCTGTGTTCTTCACAGAATCAGTATTTCCACATCCCGTAAGGATACATAGAAAAGTCATACACAGAATCAGTAATTTTTTCATTATGTACCTCCTACTGCTTATCCATTCCACAAGGAAGTGATGATTCTATCAAACTCGTTTCCCTCATGACATTCTCATAGAAACGATATCCTCCTGAGAAATTGTAACAATCAAATCCTTCCCCAGCTAAAATTCTACAGGATATATAGCTTCTTAATCCGCTCTGACACATCACATACACTGGTTTTGACTTATCAAGCTTACCAAAGTTTTCTCTTATATCATCTACTGAAATGTTGATAAAGCCTTCCACATGACCTCTTATATATTCGCCTTTGGTTCTTGTATCAAGAAGTGTCACACTTCCATCTCTTGCCAGCTTGTCCAGTTCATCAAAGTGGAACTGCTTTACAATTCCGCTTTCAATATTCTCAATCATAAATCCAGCCATATTTACCGGGTCTTTCGCAGAGGAATAAGGTGGAGCATATGCCAAATCCAAATCCTTAAGCTCTGTTGCTTTCATACCGGCACTAATGGCTGTTGCAATTACATCCAATCTCTTATCTACGCCATCGTAACCCACAATCTGTGCTCCAAGGATTTTTAATGTACTCTTTTCATACACAACCTTCATGGTCATGACTTTTGCACCGGGATAATAGCCAGCATGGGAAGCCGGCGATAAAACAATTCTTTCATATTCTATTCCGGCATCTTTCGCTGCTTTTTCGGTAAGCCCTGTGCTTGCAGCTGTCATATCAAACAGCTTGATAACAGAAGAACCCATGCTTCCTTTATAATGACTGTCTAATCCGCAAATATTATCTGCCACAATCCTGCCCTGCTTGTTTGCAGGACCTGCTAAAGAGATAACCGCATAATTTCCCGTAACTGTATGCTTTACTTGTACTGCATCCCCTACCGCATAAATATCCGGCACGGAAGTTTCCATCTTATCATTTACAACAATCGCTCCCTTAATGCCAAGTTCAAGTCCTGCCTTTTTTGCAAGTGTAGTTTCTGGGCTGACACCGATTGCCATTAGAACCATATCGGTACTTATTGGCTCATCATCTTTTAGAAGAACCTGTAACTGTTCCTTCTCCTCAAATCCGATTACGTCACCGCCAAGCTTTAGACTTATCCCTTTACTGCGTAGCTTGTTATGTACAAGAGTTGCCATATCATAATCCAGTGTATTCATCAGCTGTTTTGGTCTTTGTACAACTGTTACTTTAACACCCAAGTCACATAGATTTTCCGCAACCTCAAGTCCGATAAATCCACCACCAACCATAACTGCCGTTTTTGGTTTCTTTTCTTCTACAAAGCTTCGTATTTTCAATGTATCTTCTACTGTTCGTAACGTAAAAATCTTCTCATTTTCTATTCCCGGAAGATTCGGCATTACCGGCTTTGCTCCCGGAGATAAAATTAATTTATCATAAGATTCCTCATATACTTTTCCGGTATCCAGATTGTGAACTGTAACCGTTTTCTTTACTGCATTGATGTCTGTTACTTCATGATGCACCTTCATATCTATGCGAAATCTTTTTCCTATGCTTTCCGGTGTTTGAAGTGTCAGTTCCTCCTTATCCTCAATTACACCGCCAATATAATAAGGCAGTCCACAATTTGCATATGAAATGTATCCAGAGCGTTCAAAAACGGTAATCTGTGCATGTTCATCTAATCTTCTAAGTCTGGTTGCTGCTGTTGCACCACCTGCAACTCCACCCACAATTACAACCTTCATCCTTTCACAACCTTTCCTCTGTATGAACTAATACCTCCGATATTGGTAACATGTGAAAAACCCATCTGTTTCAATGCAGATGTAGCACTACTGCTTCTTGCACCACTTTGGCAATATACAAACAAAGGTGTACTCTTATCCGTTATTTTTGCAAGGACCTTCTCTATCTGTTGGAGAGGAATATTCTCACTATTCTCAATATGTCCGGATTCATATTCTTCCTTTGTTCTAACATCTAATAATACAGCTTTTTCTGTTTTCAGAAATTCCTGAACTCCTGCATTGATATCGGCTTGTTTAAAAAATCCGAAAATACTCATTGTAACATCGCCTCCACTTCTGCCTTTGGTCTTGCACCGACAGCTTGTTTTACAACCTTTCCATCTTTAACGAGTACAATGGTTGGAATACTCATGACTCCAAACGCTTGTGATAATTCACCTTCCTCGTCCACATTTACTTTACCAACTTTTGCTTTTCCTTCGTACTCATCTGCCAGCTGTTCAATAATTGGTCCCATCATCCGGCATGGACCACACCAAGGTGCCCAAAAATCAATCAGTACCGGGATATTGGATTTCATCACTTCATTTTCAAAATTTTCTCTTGTTATTTTTAATTCAGCCATTTGTTAGCCCTCCTATTTTTAATTTCAGTAATTATTCCTGATTTCTAACTTCATTATATACAGTAGGAGTTTTCTCTTCTGTGACTGAGTCTCATTATTCAATTATTTTTTTCAAACCTTCAAAATCTTTTATAAGAATCGCACCTCTGTTAATCTCTATTAGCTCATCTGATGCAAATTGTTTCAACATTCTCGCCACTACCTCTCTTGCTGAATTTACTTCTTTTGCAATGGCTTCCTGTGTCATTTGAATCTTATTTTCGCCGGTTTTTTCATAAACAGACAGTAAAAATCTTGCCATTCTCACATCAAATCTTGCAAACAATATTTCCTGCATCACCCAAACCACATCAGAGAATCTCTTTGTCGCAAGTTCATAGGCAAAACATCTCACATAGATATTACTATCCATCAGTTTTTGAACCATTCCGGAATGAATCGCCAAAATCTCTGTCTCTTCTTCTGCATATAGCTGTACATCCAGTGATATTCCTGTAATCACGCAGGACGCTGACATAATGCAGCATTCTCCACTTCCGATATGAAACAAAGTAATCTCTCGTCCTTCTTCATTTGTGACATAAACTCTGATAGAACCCTTTTGTACATAAATCATTCCAAGACACGCATCTGTCATTCCGTAAATATAGGAATCTTTTTTGTAAACGCGTAAAATAGCTCCACTTAACAGCTGTGCTTTTTCCTCATCCACAAGATTATTCCAAAGAGGTATTTGCTTTATTACTTCATTAATATCCATCATTCATCCCATCCAGCATCAACATAGATTAATGACAGTTATTTCCACAACCATGACTGCCACAGGTATGTCCACCTTCTCCATGCTCATGGTCATGATGGTCACAACGTACATCCGGATTATATCCAAGTGTTCCATTAATCAAAGCAAGAACTGCTTTATCTGCATTACCGGACACTCCACCATAAAGCTTGATACCAGCTTCCGCAAGAGCCATCTGTGCTCCGCCTCCGATTCCACCACAGATTAGAACTTCAATGCCTGCCTCAGAAAGCAAACCAGCTAATGCTCCATGACCGTTTCCATTGGAATCCACTACTTTTGCCTTTATAATCTCACCATTTTCCACTTCATATACCTTAAACTGCTTAGTATGTCCAAAGTGCTGAAAAATCTCTCCGTTTTCGTAAGTTACTGCTATCTTCATATCTTTCTGTCCTTTCGCTATTATATTTTTTTCTGAATTTTTTGCATATCGCCGGCATGGTCTTTCACAACAAGCTTTATGTTTTCCGCTACAGATTCTATAATTTCCGCCGGATATCACTAATTGTTTCCCATTCACAATACAGTCCGAAATTTTATATCTTGCTCTCTCATATATTTCTGTGACTGTCGTGCGTGAAATATCCATAACTGCAGCGCATTGTTCATGATTTTGTTTTTCAAAGTCTACAAGCCTTATCACTTCATATTCATCTACAGAAAGAACCACACTTTCCGGATTCGTAACTCCTTCCGGTTCAAAACATGAATATTCCGGTTCACTACAGACTCTTCTGCATCTTTTAGGTCTTGGCATTTTATCACCTCTTGTATCCGACATATGTTGATTATAGCATAATATTTTTTGTTTTTCAAATTTAAGAGTATCATATTAATAAGCAAAAAGTTGTCGTACTCTCAATTCAATACGACAACTCCTCACCACAAAGTCTCTACATCACTATTTCAAAATAATCCTTTATCATCTCAAACGCCGAATCTGTTCCTTGGGGTATCAAACGAATTACAATTTCTTCTCCACCTTCTCCAATTCATCCAACAATGCCGGTCTCCTTGGATATCTCTGCTTCAATTCCTCAATTAACGACTTAGCAGTATCATTACCCTTCCATTTTATAAGCTGTGCAACATTCTTCGTTATCTTCTTATATTCTCGTCTGTCCTTTGCCCGAGCACAACTCTCACTTATTTCCTTATAACACAACTCATATACCTGCTCCGGATATTCCTTCACCAAATATTTTCCATAATAAAACAAATCATACGGATTCTCCATTACATCATCAAGCAATCTCTTCTTTTCATTTTCAGAAATAAGAATACTACGATAGCAAACAGTTCGCTTGCTATCCTTTAATTCATCCAATAAGCTCTCGTAATTCTCATTCCATGCACCGCATTCATTATAAATCTTTTTCAAAACATCCCAGAACTTCTCATTTCCCATTAATAGCAGCTTTTTTGCCTGTGCGATTTGCTTTTCCGTGTTGTTTGCTGTCTTGTATATGTCATATAGCATGTTATTCCAATCTTCCGGATCACTGCTATGATAATACCACGTATTTTCCGCATTTGCTTTCTCTAAACAAAGTTTCTCTGCTTCATCATAATTCTTATCTTCCATAGCATCCTTGATAGCTATAATACGTAGTTCATTTAACGAAATATTCTGATATAGTTCCTCATGCGTATTCTTTTTGCCATATAAATGTCTATGTAAAAGATATCTTACAATCAAATCTTCTTTTTTCGTGTATTCAGGGAAATAATCTTCCTGTGAAATTTCCAACAGGGTATCCAAAACCTTTTCAAGTTTCTTTGCACTCTTTTCATCGCATAGGCAAATCCCACATTTCAGCAAGTCATAACGCCAATCAGTCCAACCATCAAATACACTCTTTTTTGCCTCTTTTATAATCAATGCAAGTGCTTGATCCCGCATTTGTTTGTCCTGTTTTTCGATTTCTTTTGTGCATTTTTCTATTAATTCGTATGTACACATGATAACATCTGTAAGCATACCCGAACTACTATCTGCATGAGATGCTAACTTAACACCGGATACCAAAATATATGTAGACGCCTCAAGTGCAGTCATATATTCACATATTTCCAGAGTCTCCTTACACATATCCAGACAATCATGCATGTCCATACAAATATTATCGCAACTGCTCCAACCAATGTATCCCCGATGGGTGTTACATTTAATTGATGCAGCGATTGTGTTTTTCACTATTGGCATAATATCTTCTGTGGGTATCATGGCAGCACCCCTTTCTTTTATTCAACAAGATCAATCTTATGTCTTTCAGACCATTGCCTTGCTATTTTTTCATAAACTTCATCACGATATTGGTACCACTGTTTCTCCAGATTCAAGTCATACAATTTATCCTTAAATCTTCTAAAAGCACCTCTACCCTGGATTGCCCCTGCCAATACATCCTGATTCTTTCCCGCCGGAAGCTCGTATATGAACTCTTCCTTTATTCGATACTCGTTGATATCGTATTGTCCCGGTAATGGTATATAATCCTCGACAAATCCCTCTTTGATATCTTCGAAAAGTTCCGGATTGTCCTCACCATCTACCATTCCGTCAAACAGCATCAGAACTTTTTCGCTTTGGGTATCATAATAATATTCTGTTTCCATACCGGCAAATTCCATTGCCTCGATTATGTCTTCTAATTTTACTTTCATCTTTTATCCTTTTTCATGTTCCTTTTTAAATTGTTCCCCAGCCTGGGGAACAATTTTACCATCCATTTGCGTTATTCTCTAAAATATACTTTATTCTTTGTTTTTCCGTAACTTTTAAGAATATTTAATTTTGCAGCCTTCGATAACAGTCGACTTGATGTCTTTATTTCCACTTTCAATAATTTTGCTGCAATAGAGCTATTTATTTCTTTATTTGTATCGAGATAGTGCAAAATAAGATGCATTCTTGTTCTTTCCAATTCGGACATCGATTCGGACATCGATTCGGACATTGATTCGGACATTGTCTCATTTCCTTCAAAATCTTGAGGGACATCGTAGTTCAGGTTCGGCATTACTACAGTAAACTGATATCTGTCTGATCGGAATGATGGTCTTTTACTCTCATTATAATTAATTTGAAATTCATATCCACTAATAATCTTTCCAAATCCACTACCTTTACGCTCCATATATCCAAGCCGGTTGAATACATCGGCAAGAACCGGATTTCTTCTGGTTGAAGGCACTGTAAGAGGGTCTCTGTCCTGAATCATGGAACCATCCGGCATTCCTCCCGGAGAATAGATTTCCATTCTGTCATCATATATGTCAATATGAACTTCACTTCCATTTACCAAATAGTCACGATGAGCCAAAGCATTTACAAGTGCTTCGTGATAACTTCGCTCTACATACTCCGGCATTTC
>CAZLZH010000084.1:0-7880 GCA_964563955.1 uncultured Bacteroides sp.
CGATTGACGCCACGCCGTATATCGGGTGGACGACAACGGACATCAGTTCTTGGCTGGAACTGATAAAAGCGGCTGGGCACACAGGTGCCATATTATTAAGGGATGTTCCGTATGGTCGGAGTATGCATTTCACCTTCTATATGTATAGAAGATACTCGGCAGGTATGGGACAAGAGTAGTTATTTTACGGAGGTATAATTAGAATGGCTCGTATTTCAGGTGTTGATTTACCAAGAGAAAAGCGAATCGAAATCGGACTTACCTATATTTATGGTATAGGAAGAACATCAGCTACAAGAATTCTGAAAGAAGCAAATGTAAATCCGGACACAAGAGTTCGTGATCTGACAGACGATGAGGTAAAGAGACTTAGCGAAGTGATCAACGAAACACAGGTTGTTGAGGGTGATTTGCGTAGAGAAGTAGCTCTTAACATTAAGCGTTTACAGGAAATCGGTTGCTACCGTGGAATCCGTCACAGAAAGGGATTGCCTGTTCGCGGACAGAATACAAAGACAAATGCTAGAACTCGTAAGGGTCCTAAGAAGACAGTAGCTAATAAGAAGAAGTAATGGAGGATTAGGCTAATGGCTAAGAAGGTTACTACTAAGAAAGTGGCTAAGAAGCGTGTCAGAAAGAACGTTGATCGTGGACAGGCTCATATTCAGTCATCTTTTAACAATACAATTGTTACATTGACAGATGCCGAGGGTAATGCATTATCTTGGGCAAGCGCAGGTGGACTTGGCTTCAGAGGCTCAAGAAAGTCTACACCTTACGCTGCACAGATGGCAGCAGAGACTGCTACAAAGGCAGCACTTCCTTATGGATTAAAGTCTGTTGACGTTATGGTCAAGGGACCGGGCTCAGGCAGAGAGGCAGCTATTCGTGCACTCGCAGCCAGCGGTCTTGAGGTTTTGAGTATTCGTGACGTAACTCCGGTACCACACAACGGATGTCGTCCGCCAAAGAGAAGAAGAGTCTAATAATAAGGAGGTACATGGAAATGGCAGTAGATAGAACACCTATTCTCAAGAGATGTAGATCCTTAGATATGGATCCGGTTATTCTCGGTGTAAATAAGAAATCAAGAAGAAAATTAACAAGAGCAAATAGAAAAGTAAGCGAGTACGGTTTACAGCTTCGTGAAAAGCAGAAGGCAAAGTTCATTTACGGTATGCTTGAGAAGCCTTTCCGTAACTTGTATGTAAAGGCGGAGAGAATGCCGGGTCTTACAGGTCCGAATCTTATGATTCTGCTTGAGACAAGACTGGATAACATTATCTTCCGTATGGGTTTTGCAAGAACAAGACGTGAGGCAAGACAGATTGTTGACCACAAGCATGTATTAGTAAATGGCAAGTGCGTAAATATTCCTTCCTACAGAGTAAGTGCTGGTGACAAGATTGAAATCAGAGAGAAGAGCAAGTCTCTTCAGAGATATAAGGATATTGTTGAGGCAAATGCAGGTATCGTTGCTCCGGCATGGCTGGAGTCAGATCTTGAGTCATTGAGCGGAACAGTAAAAGAGCTGCCACTCAGAGAGCAGATTGATGTACCTGTAAATGAGACACTTATCGTCGAGTTGTATTCTAAGTAATTCGCGTAAGGAAACGTCGTCAGACTTCGTCTGGTGGCATAGGGTCTGTAGCTAAGTAACACCGGTTATCCAGAAGGAGGGTCAGTAGTGTTTGAATTTGAAAAACCTAGAATTGAAATCGCAGAGATTTCAGACGATAACAAATACGGTAAATTCGTAGTAGAACCGTTGGAAAGAGGCTATGGTACAACACTTGGTAATTCTCTGCGCAGAATTATGTTGTCTTCATTGCCTGGAACCGCAGTCAGCCAGATTAAAATCAAGGGTGTTCTGCATGAGTTCAGCTCTATTCCGGGGGTAAAGGAAGATGTAACGGAAATCGTTATGAACATCAAGGAGCTCTGCATCAAGAACAACTCTGCTACAAATGAGCCGAAGGTTGCATATATTGATGCTTCAGGTGATAAGGTAGTAACAGCAGGTGATATTCAGGTAGACGGAGATATCGAGATTTTGAATCCGGAGCTTGTAATTGCGAACCTGAGTGGTCCGGAAGCAAAATTGGAGATGGAGCTTCTGATTACAAAGGGCAGAGGTTACGTAGGTTCCGATAAGAATAAGAATCTTGATTCATCTATTGATGCAATCGCTGTTGATTCCATCTATACACCTGTAGAGCGCGTGAATGTGTCGGTCAGATTACAGATTATGACAAGCTCACATTGGATGTATTTACAAATGGTACATTGGCACCGGATGAGGCAGTCAGCCTCGCAGCAAAGGTGTTGAGCGAGCATTTGAATCTGTTCATTGACCTCTCGGAAAATGCAAAGACGGTTGATGTCATGGTAGAGAAGGAAGACGACCAGAAGGAGAAGGTGCTTGAGATGAGCATCGACGAGCTGGAGCTTTCCGTCCGTTCATACAACTGCTTGAAGAGAGCAGGCATCAACACAGTAGAAGAATTGACAAACAAAACACCGGATGACATGATGAAGGTTCGTAACCTGGGTCGTAAGTCTCTGGATGAAGTCTATGCAAAGCTCAAAGAGCTTGGATTGTCCCTGAGAACTGGGGATGAATAAATCTAACACAGAGATCGTCATAAGAGATCTCCCGCTAAAGCGGGTCCTTCTTATGACAAGTCCACTTAAGCTGAAGGTTTAGTAAGCAAAGTGAAGACCCGAAAGGGTAAGGAGGAAAATAAAAATATGGCAATGTATAGAAAACTCGGTAAAAAATCAGATCAGCGAATTGCTTTACTTCGTAATCAGGTAACACAGTTGTTGTATCATGGAAAGATTGAGACAACAGAGGCAAGAGCAAAGGAAGTTCGCAAGATTGCTGAGCATCTTATCACATTAGCAGTTAAGGAAAAGGATAATTTCGATGAAGTAAAAGTAACTGCTAAGGTAGCTAAGAAGGATAAAGACGGTAAGCGTATCAAGGAAGTTGTTGATGGCAAGAAGGTTACACAGTATACGGAAGTTGAAAAGACTGTTAAGAAGGATCAGCCATCCAGACTTCATGCAAGACGTCAGATGCTGAAGGTATTGTATCCGGTTGTTGAGGTTCCGACAGAAGCAGCAGGTAAGAAGTCTGCTACAAAGAAGGTTGACCTTACAGCAAAGCTTTTTGATGAGTATGCAGTAAAATATGCAAGCCGTAAGGGCGGATATACACGTATCGTAAAGATTGGTGAGCGTCGTGGTGACGGAGCTATGAAGGTTATTCTTGAGTTAGTTTAAGCATTCATTTCATCATTTATAAAAAAGCTGTACATGCAGGTATGCATGTGCAGCTTTTTTTAATATGATTTTTTTCGACATGAAAGTCAAAAAAATGGTCGTTCATGACGGCTCAGATGTCGTTCATGACGAGTTCGTCCAAAACGCTTGAATTACAGGGAAAAACATGGTAGAACCTTTATTACAGGTTGTTTTTTTGGTTAAAACAAAAGGAGAAATTGCAAATTATGTACAGCAAAATTGAATGTGGGAAACGCTTGAGACAGCTCCGGGAGGCAACCGGAAAAACGCAGCAGGAGGTTGCACAGGAGACGAGTATTTCCGTTGACACTTTACGTAAGGTGGAGCAAGGAAGAAGTATGGCATCTGCGTGGTTTATAGATGTTTTGAGTCGTTATTATAATGTCTCAACTGATTATATTATAACCGGAAAAGATAAAATAAAAATCGAGATATCAAAAAATCCGAATTCTTCTATATCAGAAAAGCAAATAATTGTGGGGCGGATTGTGTCGGATTTAAAGAAATTGGTGGAATAGAGGGAGCATAAGGTTTGATTGGTAAATTGTACCAGTGATTGGTACGATGTGCTGGATGATTTCTTGTTTACGGTATGTTAAAATATGTCATATAACAATGAAATTTGTGCCTGAGAAGAGGTTTTTGGATTTCCTTGGAAATCTAAAAAAGAATGCTTAAGAAAAATTAAAGCAGCATTACGGGCCATTTTATAATAGATGTCTTGAGGTTTATATGTAAGAGAAACTGGACATGTGGATGTGTGATAATATAATGTGTTGCACAACCATTGTCAGAAAGTAAAGATGTGTTATGAAGAATATGGGTGTTGAGTATATAGAAATACATTCAGAAATTTTTGATGATATAGTGGAAGATATTAAGCAAAGGAATCTTTCAAGAAATAATATGCCCAAAATTATTGTGGGGACAGGACTTTCGGTGATTTATGGGGTTCCGGGAATGAAGGAATTAGCAGAGCATTTGGAGGAAGAAATTACGCAGTCATCTGATGAGCATTTGAAAGAGATTTGGAAGAATCGCTTTGACGAAATAAAAGCGAATGGCTTGGAGAAAGGGTTGTCAAATCTTACACAAAATGAAAATGATTTAGTGGATGCCATTAAATCGATAACGGCAAAGTTTATTTTGGAGAGTGAGGAAAAACTTCACAGAACGATTTATGAAAAAGATACTGGTTTTTGCAGGCTACTGAACTATTTGAGAGGTACAGTCAGTGTTGATAAAAATATAATTGATATTATGACACCAAATTATGACCGGATTATCGAAATTATATGTGATAAGTTGGAGATAGGCGTTATCACAGGATTTAATGGGAGCATATATGGGAAATTTAACAGGAATTTGTTAAAACAGCCAACAGAAGTATATAATTGTAAGAACAATGCATGGATTAGGCTTTTTAAACCTCATGGCTCTATAAATTGGATTAACGAGAATGGAAAAGAATATCTGACAAATGATTATGAGATTCTAAAAGAAAAAGCTGAATATATAGAGATTGTGACACCTGGTAGTTCAAAGTATAAAGAGGGAATGACCAACAATACATTTCGGCATATGAGAGAAGAATTTAATGAACTACTGAATCCGAAGGATAGCTATTCGCTTTTAATATATGGATATGGATTTAACGATGAACATTTTGATACTGCACTGTTTGACAGCTTTCAGAAAAATGTTCTTATTTTGTCAAGAGATGTTAAGCCGGACATCATCAATAAGGCATTAGAGAAAAGGAATATTACTGCATTTTATCATGAGGATGACAGAGAATATATGATTTATAAGTCAAAAAAATACGCAATAGACTGTCCAGTGTGGGATATTAATCAATTTGCTGATTTGTTTATAGGATAAAAGAGGGTGATTTTATGGCAGGAAATATTAATGATTGCTTGGCAGACACAAATTGCATAGGTATGGTGGAAAATGTAGACACCCGAAAAGTTGTGGTGGGGGTTGAAAATGAAGGAGTACTAAATACATTAAAAATCAACGATATTGTTGTTTTGGGTGGAAGTAATTCTGATGAGAAGCTGATTGGAATTTTGACTAAGGTGACAAAGAAGAAAGTTGAATTTGATGAAACAGAGCAGACAGAAGATCTAATGTATTCAAATAACTGCTGTGTCATTAATTTGGTGGGAAGTTTTTACAATAAATATGGCGCCGGAAGTGAGAATAAATTCAAAAGAGCAATTAATACATATCCTGAAATAAATAGTAAAGTATATCAGGCTAATGAAGCCGCAATGCAGATGATAATGAATGCTGTAAGCAGCAAGGCGGCAGAGAATAAAAGTTTAGAAATCGGACATTTTGCCAGCAATAAGGATGTGGCGGCAATATTAGATGGCAACCGTTTCTTTCAACGACACGCATGTATCGTTGGCAGTACAGGAAGTGGAAAATCCTATACAGTTGCCAGTGTATTGGAAAAAGCCAATCAATTACCATATGCCAATATGGTCGTTTTCGATTTGCATGGTGAATATAATGAGTTATCCTATGCAGATCAGATCAAGATTTGTGATGAACCAGGTGGTTTACATATTCCGTTATGGTTTTTTAATTATGAGGAAATTCATTCATTATTTGTAGAATCGTCAGAAGGGACATCAACTAATCAAAGAGCAGCGGTAATCAATTATATTTTGCAGAAGAAAAAGGAATATATCAAAAATAACATGAGTGCTGTTTCAGAAGAAATAGTCACTGCTGATACACCGGTTCCTTTTTCAGCCAAGGAACTAATAGGACATCTGGAGAATCAGAATATTTTAGAAGTCGATACTGGAGAAGTCTATAAATCAGGCGATAGTAAGGGACAGGCAAAGACGAAGAAAGGGCAGTACTATGACAAATTGACCAACTTGATTACCCGTCTGAGAACAAAGATGGATGATAAAAAGTATGGATTTGTATTTAATGAAGAGGATACAACGCAGGCGGATTATCTAAATCAATTTGCAGCAAGGATTATGGGGAACGATAAGTATCGAATTAAGGTAATTGATTTATCAGAGGTTCCATCCGATATGTTAGCAATTATTATTGGCATTGTCACTCGTATAATATATGATATACAGTTTTGGATGACCCCGGAAAAAGATGAGGTACGTCATCCGCTGGTGTTGGTGTGTGATGAGGCGCATATTTATATGTCTAATGACATGTCAAAAATGAAAGCGGTAGAGAAGAAATCCCTTGAAATTTTTGAGAAGATTGCCAAAGAAGGAAGAAAGTATGGGATTGGGCTACTGATTGTATCTCAAAGACCGGCAGAACTAAATACAACAATTATGTCCCAGTGTAACAATATCGTCAGTCTAAAGGTAACTAATGATAGAGACAAATCGGCAGTGGCTGCAATGTTGACAGACTCATTGGTAGGAATTGTGGAAATGCTTCCTAATCTGGATGTTGGTGAATGCGTTGTTGTTGGCGATGCAATTATGTTGCCGTCCAAGATTATTCTTGAAAAGCCCAAGGAAAAACCTAAGAGTGCAACTATAGATTTTTGGGATAGATGGTTTGACGGAAAACAGACCGTTTTTGATATTGATGTAGCTACATTGAATTTGATAAAGCAGTCTAGAGGATAAGGCACTAGAAGAAAAGTGATGGATAATCCGGTATTATCTGTTGAATTTCATAGAGCTGCTAGATAATAAGAATTTTTTCTTTGTGTTGTTTTAGATGTGGGTGTTATGCCGAGCAATAAGGATGTAAACAATTGTAAATTATCCAAATATGTAGGATGTGTGTCTTTGCTTTAGAAGGTAGAGGAATTGAAAATGATAACAGTTGATAAAGGAACTGAATTTGAAAGTAATGTATGTCAAATATTGTATACCACAAATCCTTATTCCATTTCTCATTATGATGGGGGACCAGATCGCGGAAGGGATATATTATTACAATATAAAATCGGGACAATGATTTATGATGTTATTGTCGAATGTAAATGTTATGCTCAGTCTGTAAATAAAGAAAATATAATGTCAAGTCTAGACTGGGCAAAAATCCACCGACCTGCATTATTATATTTATGGATTAAACCTTACTTAACGCCTTCCACTAAAGATTATATTAATTTATTTTGCAAAGAATATGGCATTTCAGTTTTATTTGAAGAAGAATTAAATATAGAAAAATATAATGAAGAATTAGAAAAAGAAAAATCAGATATTTTAGTTAATTTAAAGGAACGTATTATAGATTCGTTAAAAAATTCAAACCATACGAATTTAGTAGAATTAGAATACGATAATCAAATTGTATATACAGATCACTATCTTGCGGATCGTGAATGGGAAAGAAATATTTTAATGGGGAACGAATATTTAGCTTATTATATTCAAGGAGTTTCTGCATGTGGAAAGACACAATTATTAAAAAATATAGCTTATGTATATAACCAAAATGGAGAAAATATTTTTTGGCATACTATTTATGATGAAGAAAGTGAACGGCAAATCAGTTCCTTTTTCTTTTCTTTATCTCACTTTTTTGAAATACATTACAATGATTGCAATCTAAAAAAT
>CAZLZH010000085.1:0-7830 GCA_964563955.1 uncultured Bacteroides sp.
GGATGGAGGAAAATTTAAAACTGCTGATAATATCATCCGTGAGACAGATGAAAATGGGAATGAGCATGTGCGTTTCAGAACTGTACCGGCATGGAAGACAGCACCTTCGGTAGATGAATTATGCAAAGCATTTCAAAATGCAAAAGGTGAGGTTGAACCATTGCTGTTAAATGGAATGTTTATTTTGGATTTTTTATGCATTCATCCATTTGATGATGGAAATGGAAGAATGAGCCGATTGCTCACGTTGTTGCTGCTATATCAGTCTGGATTTATTGTGGGTAAATATATCAGTATCGAGAAGATAATCGAAGAGTCGAAAGAAACATATTATGAAGTACTATATGATAGTTCAATAAACTGGCACGAGAATGAAAACGATTACAAGCCATTTGTGAATTATATGCTCGGAGTAATTATCAATGCTTATAAGGAATTCGAATCCAGAGTAAAATTATTAACCAATCCCCAATTATCAAAGGCTGACCGAATTCGAGAGATTATGAAAAACCACATTGGTACAATTACAAAAGCGGAGTTGATAAATCTGAATCCGGATATCAGTGACACAACAATACAGAGAGCATTGGCAGATTTGCTAAAAAGCGGAGAGATTGAAAAGATTGGTGGCGGACGTTACACAAAGTATGTGTGGAAAGTTGAGGACTAAATGATTACAGGTGAGTTAAAAAACAAAATTGATAGTTTATGGGATATTTTTGCTGCTGGTGGTCTGGTAAACCCGCTTGAAGTGATTGAGCAGATAACTTATCTGATGTTTATTCACGATTTAGATGATTCAGATAATACAAGGGCGAAAGAGTGTGCGATGCTTGGGCTTCCATATCAGAGCATTTTTTCCGAGGAAGTAAAGATTGGAGAGAGAACAATTGATGGCTCACAGCTTAAGTGGTCAGTATTTCATGATTTCCCTGCTGATAGAATGTATACGGTTATGCAGGAGTGGGTATTCCCATTTATTAAGACATTGCATAGTGATAAGAACAGTGCTTATTCAAAATATATGGATGATGCAATCTTTAAATTGCCAACTCCCCTTGTCTTATCAAAGGTTGTGGATTCATTGGATGAAATCTACAAGATGATGAATGAAATGCAAACGGTTGATGTCAGAGGAGATGTGTATGAGTACCTTTTATCAAAGATTGCACAATCAGGACTTAATGGTCAGTTTAGAACGCCAAGACATATTATTCGTATGATGGTTGAGATGATGGATCCTTCAAGTGATGAGGTAATTTGTGATCCAGCTTGCGGAACATCCGGCTTCCTGGTGGCATCCGGAGAATACTTGAAGGAAAAGAAAAAAGAGGAAATCTTCTTCGATAAGCAGAAGAAAGATCATTATATGAATCGCATGTTTCATGGTTATGATATGGATCGTACAATGCTCCGTATTGGCGCAATGAATATGATGACACATGGAATTGACAATCCGTTTATTGAATATAGAGACAGTTTATCTGATCAGAATTCAGATAAGGATAAGTATTCATTAGTTCTTGCAAATCCACCTTTTAAGGGAAGCCTTGATGCGGAATCTGTATCCGGAGATTTGCTTAAGGTCTGCAAGACGAAGAAGACGGAGCTGTTATTTTTGGCATTATTCCTTCGAATCTTAAAGATTGGAGGAAGATGTGCCTGTATCGTTCCTGATGGTGTCTTATTTGGTTCCTCCACAGCACATAAGTCGATTCGAAAAGAAATTGTTGAGAATCAGAGATTGGAGGCAGTTATTTCAATGCCATCAGGCGTGTTTAAACCATATGCGGGGGTATCAACCGCTATTCTTATATTTACAAAAACGGAGCATGGCGGAACGGACAATGTATGGTTTTATGATATGACTGCGGATGGATTCAGCTTAGATGATAAACGTTCTCCTATCTCTGATAATGATATTCCGGATATAATTGAAAGATTTAAAAATCCGGATAAGGAAGTAGATAGAAAACGCACAGATAAGTCATTCATGGTTCCGAAACAGGATATTGTAGATAATGAATATGACCTCAGTATCAATAAATACAAAGAGGTTGAATATGTAGCAGTAGAGTACCCTCCTACATCCGAGATTATGGCAAATATCCGTGAGCTTGAAATGGAAATCGGCAAGGAGATGGATGAGTTGGAGAAGTTACTGAATTTGTAGGAAAGGATATACAGAACCGATAAAATTGGGTTTAGGGAACAAGTAATGCCATTCGCATTTCGCTGCGCTTCATGCTCATGCGTCCTGCCGGAATATCATCCTAGTCCGTTATTCATTCGTTTGTGAGCAAGCTCCAAACGGATGATACCGTCCTAGTCTGGCATTCCTTGTTACCTCAGCAAATTCGGATTTGTAGGGCTACGAGCAGAGTACAGACAAAACGGAAAAGCACGTTGGAAGCTTGCTTACATAAGTGCTTTGAACGGATTGGCTGTATTGTGTGACAGCAGAACATGAGCACGAAGCGAAGCGGAGTGCGAATGACGCTGCGAGTAGCCCGTGGGGGATGATGGAGATGAAAGTAAAGCTTGGAGATATATTTGAAATAGGTTCGGGGGGAACTCCCCCAAAGTCGCATATAGAGTATTACAGCGGAGATATACCGTGGGTAAAAACGGGTGACCTGAAAAATAAATATTTGTACGAAGTTGAGGATTTTATTACCGAAGAAGGATTAAAGAATTCCTCAGCAAAAATGTATGAGGCAGATACGGTTTTAATAGCAATGTACGGTGCTACAATAGGAGCTACATCTATTTTGAAAATGAATGCTTGTACGAATCAAGCATGTGCTGCATTTAAGAAGAGTGAAAAAGTTATACCAGAATACTTGTATTATTTTCTTCGAAGTCAGAAAGAAAAATTTGTAAAAGATGGAGTGGGAGGAACTCAACCCAATATTTCAGCGGGGTATTTGAAAAAGGTCGAGATTGAGTTGCCTTCGATTAATGAACAAAAGTATATTATTGATATTCTTGATAAGGTTTTAAATGTAGTTTCAAGTAGAAATAAGGAAATGGTATTATTAGATGACCTCATTAAAGCCCGATTTGTCGAGATGTTTGGTACATTACATGAAAATGAGAATGGATTTGATGTAGTTACTGTTGAGGAAGTGTGTTCCTTGATTAAAGACGGTACACATCAGACTCCTCAGTATACTGAAGATAGAGAAGAAGGATTCAAGTTTTTATCTTCAAAGGATGTTATGTCACAGAAGATTGATTGGAATGATATTAAGTACATTCCTGCTGAATTACATGAAAAACTGTATGCCACGATTAAGCCTCAAAGAAATGACATTTTGATGTCAAAAAATGGCGTTAATTATGGTGTTGCTGCTGTTAATGATACTGATGAAGTATTTGATATATATGTTAGTCTTGCGTTGCTGAGACCTAAAGAAACGATAGACCCAGTTTTTTTCAGATGTGTAATTAATAACCCGGAAACAAAGAGACAGTTTGACGCTAGTATAAAGGGTATTGGGGTACCGAATTTACACTTGAGAGAGATAAAGAAAACACAGATATTTCTTCCTCCAATGGAACTGCAGAAAGAGTTTGTTAAATTTGTAGAACAAGTAGACAAATCAAAATTTGTTAAGCAGAAGATAGTATTCAACCAACAACAAGAAGTGTTGCATTTCATGAGTTTCATAATACGACAGATTCAGAATGTAAACATTTCGTTTAGTAAATAAATGAAGGGTTGTGTCAAGTTTTTATGAAAACATGACATGCAGTGTCCACTCATTTGTCGAAAGCAAATTTTGTATGAGTGGATATTCAAGAAGGAGGTTGATAGAATGAAAACCAACTTTGACTATTTGAAAACAGAACCAAAATTTTCTACATTTGCAGATGTTGCGATATCTGCTGAGAGGATTATTCTTATGGACCCACAGGCGAGTATTATCAATAGCCGCAGAGCGATGGAATTTGCCTTGAAGTGGATGTATTCAGTTGACACTGATCTTGAAATGCCATATCGGGATAATCTACAAAGTTTAATGTATGCAGAAGAATTCCGACAGATAGTGGATTCGGACTTATGGAGAAGAATGGAATATATTCGGACAAGTGGAAATAATGTTGCTCACAGCCATAAAAAATTAGGCAGGGATGAGGCGATGCTTTGTCTTGAGAACTTATTTATATATTTGGATTATATTGTTTATTGCTATTCTGATAAGTATGAAGAACGTTCATTTGATAAGTCAATCATTACAGCTCGAATTGAAAAGGCAAAAGAGTCGAAGGAAACTTCGAGAGCCATAAAAAAGGAATTGGCGAAAGAACAGGAAAAAATTGAGCAGCAACAGCTTGATTTACAGAAACTGATGGCTGAAAATGCCTCCTTAAGAGAAGAATTGTCTGCCCGCAGACAGGAACAGCAACAAACCTATGTTCCCAAACCACTTGATTTGTCAGAGTATAAAACCAGAAAGCTATATATTGATTCGATGCTTATGGATGCCGGTTGGACAGAGGGGAAAGACTGGATTAATGAAGTAGAACTTCCGGGGATGCCGAATAAATCCGAGATAGGGTATGCCGACTATGTTCTTTATGATGACATGCACCGTCCTTTGGCTGTTATCGAGGCTAAAAGAACATGTGTTGATGTTTCAAAAGGAAGACAACAAGCGAAGTTATATGCAGATTTATTAGAACAACAGTATAAGAGAAGACCGGTAATTTTTCTAACCAATGGATTTGAAACTCATATTAACGATGGACAATATCCGGAGAGAAAATGCTCGTTTATTTATTCAAAGAGAGACTTGGAAAAGTGGTTTAATTTGATGACTATGCGAACAAGTCTTAAACACGTGAATGTGGATAAAAATATTGCAGGTCGATATTATCAGGAAGCTGCAATTAAGGCAGTGTGTAACAGTTTTGATGAGAAAAACCGAAGAAAAGCTTTGCTTGTAATGGCAACCGGCTCCGGTAAGACAAGAACGGTTATTGCTTTATGTGATTGCTTATTAAAAGCAGGCTGGGTAAAAAATATACTATTTCTTGCAGATAGAAATTCACTTGTTACACAGGCAAAAAGAAGCTTTGTGAATTTGCTTCCGAATTTGTCGTGCTCTAATCTTGTTGAGGAGAAAGACAATTACAATGCACATTGTATTTTCTCGACTTATCAGACAATGATAAACTGTATTGATACAGTAAATGACGAGGAAGGAAAATTGTTTACATGTGGTCATTTTGACCTCGTAATTTGCGATGAGGCGCACAGATCGATTTACAATAAATATAGAGATATCTTTACTTATTTTGATGCTCCGTTAGTGGGACTTACTGCGACACCAAAGGATGAAATCGATAAGAATACATATGAGATATTTGAATTAGAGAATGGTGTACCAACATATGGATACGATTTAGCACAGGCAGTCAAGGATGGATATCTGGTGGATTATGTTTCGGTGGAATCAAAGTATAAATTTATTGAGCAGGGAATTGTGTACGATGAACTGTCTGATGAGGATAAGGAAGCATATGAGGAAACTTTTGAAGACGAGCATGGTAATCTGCCTGAAGCAATAAGCTCATCCGCGCTTAATACATGGATATTCAACGAAGATACAATCAAGCAGGTATTAAATGTTTTAATGACAGACGGCATTAAGATTGATTATGGTCAGAAGCTTGGAAAGACGATTATATTTGCGAAGAATCATGACCATGCGGAGAAGATACTGGAAGTATTCAACAGAGAATATCCTCATCTTCCGGAATATGCCAAGGTGATTGATAATTATATGACGTATGCGCAGAGTGCAATCGATGAATTTTCGGATGCGAAAAAGATGCCGCAGATTGCGATATCGGTAGATATGTTAGATACAGGTATTGATGTGCCAGAAGTTGTGAATTTGGTATTCTTTAAGAAGGTAATGAGTAAAGCCAAGTTTTGGCAAATGATTGGACGAGGCACAAGGCTTTGCTCCGGTTTGCTGGATGGTGAGGATAAGCAAAAATTTTATATCTTTGATTTTTGTGGCAACTTTGAATTTTTCCGAATGAATAAAGGGAAAGCAACTGCCAATATGATTGCGCTTCAAGGTGCTGTTTTTAACTTGAAATTTGAGATTACTTATAAGCTTCAAGATATTGAGTATCAGATTGACAGATTGATTGCCTATCGTAATGCATTAGTGAAGCAGATGTGTGAGAAAGTACAGGAAATACCAAGGGATAATTTTGCGGTTCGCCAGCATTTAAAGTATGTCGATTTGTATTCCGTTGAAGTCAATTATCAAGCGCTTACCTATGAGGATACATTAATCGTGCGTGAAGAGGTTGCTCCTTTGATTCCCCCGGATGGAGATGAAGCAAGCGCAGTTCGATTCGATGCTCTTATGTATGGCATTGAACTCGCTTATCTGGTTGGAAAGAAATATTCAAAGGCACGTTCTGATCTTCACAAAAAGGTTGAAGGTATAGCAAGTGTGGCAAATATTCCTGAAATTCAAGCACAGTCAGAACTGATTCAAAAGATTTTGAACACGGATTATGTTGATAATGCCGGAATTAATGAATTTGAAGAAATTCGAGAAAAGCTTCGTGATTTGATGAAGTACATTCCAAAAGGAACCATTAAATATGTGACAAACTTTACAGATGAGATGCTTTCAAAAGAGTGGAAAGAATCTGAACTTGAAAACGACGATTTAAAAAATTACAAGGAAAAGGCAGAATTTTATATCAGGCAACATCAGGATAATATTGCTATTGCCAAGTTAAAAACTAATAAGCCTTTGACACAAACGGATATAGAGTCTCTTGAAGCAATATTATGGAGTGAAGTTGGCACGAAGCAGGATTATGAACAGGAATTTGGAACCAAGCCATTGGGAGAATTTGTGCGTGAAATAGTAGGACTTGATATGAATGCAGCAAAAGAAGCATTTTCAGAGTATCTGATTAATACAAGTCTTGACAGCAGACAAATTTATTTTGTAAATCAGATAGTGGAATATATTGTTCATAATGGAATGATGAAGGATTTTTCTGTTCTTCAGGAATCTCCGTTTACAGATCAGGGAAGTGTTGTCGAGATATTTAATGATATGACAGTATGGATGGGAATCAGGAAGGTCATTGAGGATATTAATGCCAACGCGGCAGCATAAAATAAAGATAACAGTTGACAATAATTTACCAAAGTGTTATATTATCTGAGTGTGCCGCACAGTGAGGTCGAAGTCTGTAATTTTACAGCACCGAAACTGGCGAGTAATGATAATAGGAGGAAACCATATGTACGCAATTATTGCAACAGGCGGAAAGCAGTACAAGGTAGCTGAAGGAGATATCATTAAGGTAGAAAAGCTTAATGCTGAGGAAGGCTCAGAAGTATCATTCGATGTAGTTGCAGTGAATACTGACAAGGATGTACTTTGTGGTGATGCTTGCAAGAGCGCATCTGTAAAGGCAACTGTTCTTGGCGAGGGTAAAGGCAAGAAGGTTGTTGTATACAAGTACAAGAGAAAGACCGGCTATCATAAGAAGCAGGGTCACAGACAGCCGTTTACTCAGGTTAAGATTGAAGCAATCAATGCTTAATGAACTATGATAAGGGCAGTGTTTTATAAAGATTCGGAACAATATTGCGGATTTTCTGTATCCGGACATGCAGGATATAAAAAGAGCGGCAAGGATATCATTTGCGCTTCTGTTTCCATGCTTGTCATCAATACGGTTAATGCGATAGAAAAGCTTACATCTAACAGTTGTGTGTGTGAGCAGGATGATGCCGGATCTATAAAGTTTAAAATTTCATCGGATTGCGATGAA
>CAZLZH010000086.1:0-7534 GCA_964563955.1 uncultured Bacteroides sp.
CGGAAGAACTGCAAGTCCCATAACCTCAATCAAACCAATATTTTCTTTCTTGATATGATGAAGATCTGCTGTAGGATGATATACACCCCAAGGGCACTCTTCTGTTGTAATATTATTTCTAAGAACTAAATCAATTTCATATAAATCCTCATGCATTCTTGCAATTGGTGTGATTGTATTATGAGGTGTTCCATCTGTCTCACTAAAGATAAATGCGTTTTCATCTGTATAGCCTCTCCAAGCACCCAGAATGTGGTCTGCAGCTTCAACTATTCTGTCGATATTCTTACCTTGCAAACGAACAACCGACATCGGCCACTTTACAATACCCGCAGTTAAATCTTCATAACCCTTTATGGTGAAAATTCTATCATAAGGTGCTTTTGCCATAGCAAAAACATATCCACCACCTTGAAAATGATCATGACTTAATATTGATCCACCTACAATCGGAAGGTCAGCATTTGATCCAGCAGTATAATGTTTAAACTGATCAACAAACTCTAGTATCTTTTTAAACACTGCCCTGTCTATTTTCATTGGTGTATGCTGCTTGTTAAAAATAATGCAGTGTTCGTTATAATATACGTACGGAGAATACTGAAGGAAATAATCCTCTCCATCAAGTTTAATCGGAATAATACGATGATTCTGTCTTGCCGGATGCGAGAAGTGTCCTGCATACCCTTCATTTTCCATACAAAGTAAGCAACTAGGATATCCTGACTTTTTGGCCTGTCCAGCTTTTGCAATATCTCTTGGATCCTTTTCTGGTTTTGAAAGATTTATTGTAATATCAATTGGTCCATACTCCGTTTCTGTTACCCACTTTTCATCTTTGGCAATTCTATCAGTACGAATGTAATTTGTTCTCTGGCTAAACTGATAATAATAATCTGTAGCCATCTTACTACTTGTCTTCTGCAACGCCATGAAATTCTTTCTAACAATAGAAGGTGCCGGAGTAAGCAACCCCATTATCTTTGTATCAAAGAGGTCTTTTGCTGTAATGGTATCTTCAGCCATAATACCGTTTTCAAAAGCATATGCCATCATATCCTCAAGGATTTCACAAAGTGCTCTTTTTGTTTCAACTGTCTCCTCTGTAAACTCCATAAGTCCAAATAGTTCAAGAAGAGAATTTGTAACATAAACCTTGTCTGCCGGGTCAACTAGATGGCTTTCTATTCCATACTCCATCAATTCATTGATTAACTTATTAATCATAATCATCGCCTCCTATACAGTTTCATAACCGTGTGGATGTGACTGATGCCATTTCCATGCTGTATCAATAATAGTTTCAAGGTCTGCAAACTGTGGATTCCATCCAAGAATTGTTTTTGCTTTTTCACTTGAGGCTATAAGTGTTGAAGGGTCTCCAGCTCTTCTCTCTTCTTCCTCTGCTGGGATTGGATGTCCTGTAACTTTTCTTGCTGTATCAACAACTTCTTTTACAGTAAATCCAACTCCGTTTCCAAGATTAAAGATGTCACTTTCTCCACCATTTCTCAAATACTTCATTGCAAGAATGTGCGCCTGTGCTAAATCATTAACATGAATGTAGTCTCTGACGCATGTACCATCTTTTGTATCATAGTCATTTCCAAATACAGAAATGTATTCTCTCTGGTTGTTTGGCACCTGTAAAATAAGTGGAATTAAATGTGTTTCCGGATTATGTGCCTCTCCAATCTGTCCGTTTGGATGTGCGCCACAAGCATTAAAATATCTCAATGACACAAATCGAAGGTTATGAGCTTTTGAAGTCCATTTGAACATTTTTTCCATAGAAAGCTTTGTTTCTCCATAACAGTTCGTTGGAAGAGTTCTATCCGTTTCTAAAATAGGAATGCTCTCTGGTTCACCATATGTTGCGGCAGTTGATGAGAACACTATCTTATCAATTCCATGTGCAACCATACTCTCTAAAAGAACTTCCGTTCCACACAAGTTGTTGCTGTAATACTTTAATGGGTCCTTCATGCTTTCTCCCACCTGGGAGCTAGCGGCGAAATGAATTACACCATCAATATCTTCCTTTTCAAAAACAGAATCCATGAACGCTCTATCTCTAATATCACCCTCATAAAATTTAGCCTTTGGATGAATCGCTTCCTTGAAACCTGTCAACAAATTATCTACGATAACAACGCTTTCTCCAGCATCAATCAATTCATATACTGTATGAGAACCGATATAACCAACTCCACCTAAAACTAATATGCTACCCATTACCTATTCCTCCAATCTATAAAACTTTCATTCCACCATATTTTCTAATCTTTAATACGCTACACGCGCCCTGCCCAAATACCTTATCCATAATTTTCTGATACTCGGTAACAATATCGTTTTTTACAAACGCTTGAATAGTTCCTGCAAATCCACCACCGTGAACTCTGCTCACTCCGTTATCTCCAAGAAAATCCTCACTAATTGCAAGGGCAAGTGATACATTCTGATGTTGTACATCAGCATTAGAATATACATTCTGAAGGTATTTATATGACGAGTTTCCTGATGCCGCTACCGTTTTTAGGAAACCTACAATATCTTCATCTGAAAGGTATGATACTTCTTTCTGAACTCTTTCATTTTCACGGATAAAATGAATTGCTCTAAGAACGCCTCTATCTCCAACCTGTTCTCTGACTTTTACAATATTTTCAAGAATATCATCTACAGCAAGACCAAGAAGCACTTCCTTACCAAAAAACGCAGCCACTTTCTTCATTTCTTCTGGCACTGCCGCATAATCCGCTGTAAGGTCAGCATGAGACCCCTTGGTATCCGTAATGCAAAGACTGTATCCATATTTATTGAGATCAAATGTTACTTTTTCAACCTTCGGATTATTTATGTCTGCAAAATCAACATGAACCATATTTCCGACTGAGCAAGCCATCTGATCCATAAGTCCACAAGGCTTACCAAAATACACGTTTTCTGCAAACTGTCCTATAATTGCTATCTCTTCTGCCGAAACACTCATATTATTGTATAGACCAGATACAATATTTCCGATCAATGTTTCGTAGGCAGCTGATGACGAAAGTCCTGCTCCAATTAGTACATCGCTTGTAATATATGCTTTAAAACCACCAATCTTATACCCTCTATTGGCTAAGCCTGCAACCACACCTTTTATCAAAGCTATCGTTGTTTCTTTTTCTTCTTCCTGCATATCAAGGTTTTCAAGTGATATAGTTGTTAATGTATACCCCTTTGAAAGGATAGAAACCTTCATATCATCTGTTTTCTTAACAATTCCTATTGCATCAAGGTTAATAGACGCTGCCAAGATTTCCCCGTGCTGATGATCCGTATGATTACCACCTACTTCACTTCTTCCCGGCGCACTATATATCTCAACATCATCTTCTCCAAATTCTTCTATATAACTTTCAATCGCTTTTACATATCTCTGTTTCTGATAGGAAATCTTATCCTCATCAACATAAATATCTAAAAACAGATTGTCGTAATTACCATTTTCAATTTCTGAAATTATTCTTCTTGTTTCCAAAGCTCTGACCTCCTATCAGCTTTTACAGAAAAGGCATTGTCTTCAAGGGATTCCCTATAAGACAATGCCCTTTTTATTTAGACATTATTATGCTTCTTTCTGAAGTTCTTTGTTTGCCTTCTCAACATTTAATTTGATAAGTACAAATGTAATAAGTAAGTTGAAAATCATTGGAAGCCATAAGTACATTACATGAAGCATATTCACGCATGACTGAGACTGTGTAGCTGCATTTTGAACATATCCGCTTGCCGCAAGCATCCAGCCAGCAATAGCAGTACCAAGTCCACCACCAACTTTTGTACCAAAAGATGTACAAGAGTACATTGTTCCATCAACTTTCTTTCCTGTAGTAAGTCTTGTATATTCTGATGTTGTTGCAATAAGAGCATTCATATCACCCTGAAGTGGACTCATTCCAAGAGCTGCAATAGCTGTAAAAGCAAGCATAAGTGGAATGTTACCCATATAACCGGCAACAACTACGCCAAGTCTTCCTGCTGTACCGATAACATATCCGGCAATGTTTAACTTATACATACCATTAAACTTAGCTACAAGAATTGGTGTTACTAAAAGTCCTACGATCATAGGAATATTTACTGCCCATGAAAATGTACCAAACAAACCTTCATCTCCAAGTACATATTTCATAAAGTATATTCCCATTCCAAGAGTTGCTGAATAAAGCTGCATTAAAAGATATGTTCCACAAATCATAAGGAAATATTTATTATGAACAAGAATCTTAAATGCCTCGATAAGATTGTACTTTTCTTCTGGTTCTTCATCATTCTTATCTGTAGCAAGCTCCTCCTCAGAAAGCTCTTTAACAGACAATACAGAAAGCGTATTTGAAATCACACCAATGATTGAATAAATAATAGATACTGTTCTACAAGCTGAAGCACCTCCACCAAGCTTTGCAACAAAGCCAACTGTTACTGCCTGAATTAACATACTTGTACCAAATGCAAACATGAATCTAATAGAACCCATCTGAACTCGTTCAGAATTATTCTTTGTAATAAGTGCTGTAAGTGCAGAGTATGCAATGTTATTTGCTGTATAGAATCCTGCATTTAACAATGTGTATGCAATAAAGAACCATGCATACTGAGCTGTCTGTCCCATGTTAACTGGGATACAGAAGATGGCAACTAAACAAACTGCACATCCAAAATATCCATATAACATCCAAGGTCTTGCTTTACCCATCTTTGACTTTGTCTTGTCAATCATTGCTCCAAAGAACACATCACTAATACCATCAAATATTTTTGATACAGCAATTAATGTTCCTACGATACCTGCATTTAATCCAACGGTATCTGTTAAATAAATCATTACAAACGCTGCTAAAAGTGCATATACTACGTTTCCAGCGATATCTCCAGAGCCATATCCGACTTTGTTATACCACTTTAAATATTTCTTTTCTTCCATAAAAGTCGCTCCTTCTCATCTAAATAGTGCAAGCCCCTTCATGTCCCCAAACAATTTAGAGCCGTTAACGTTGTTCCTAAGCAATCATATACAAGGATCTGGGCATCTCTTCCCGGTCAGAACATGTTAAGACGCCCATTACCTTCTATACAATTATTTTTTACCCCTTAACAAATGGAACTAATTTGAATCCAAACTCAAATTCTACATCATCAAATCGATATGCATCCATTACAACAGGTCCACAGCTGTTTGAACCTATTCCGTTTAATGCATAATCAATACAAAGCACTGTGCTGTCAGACTTTACAAGTTCGTAATTGTGCTTAGCATTTTCCAATTCTTCCTGTGTATAAACAGAAGCATTAAAGGAGAAAGTCTTTTCTGATGCTGCAGCAAGACCAAACTGACCATTTGCAAGTTCTACGTAGTCACAATCGTAATGGCTTCCATTCTCCTGTGGCTTTATATAGTCCTCATGCATCTCACCAACCTTTGCACGATATAAACCGTGGCTAGTTGCTCTATGCTTATCTCGGTAGCTCTCGTAAGGGCCCATACCGTAATAAGAAACATTCTCCAGCTTGTTATTTAAGAACAAGCGAATACCGAATCTTGGCAAATCAGGGAATTCTTCATCTTTCTTAACACTCATAGATGATGCAATTCCTCCGTTTCCATCAATACTCCATACGATTTCAATATCCATTATTTTCTGCACAGTAGCTGCACCCATTGATGCAGATACTCTAATCTCAACCGCTTCTTTATTCTGACAAACCACTGTCTCGTATGCTCTAACATATGCATCATCATAATGAGCTTTCTTCCACTCAAGTTTTGCATACATATCATTATCTGTAGGTGCTCTCCAGATATTAACTTCCATTGGATGATTTAAGTATTCTCTTCCAGCGTAGCAAAGGCTTGTAAACATTCCATTTTTCTTCGAATAAATATAGTTGAAAGTCTGTCCTTTAATCACAACCTGACTATCTGTTTCAACTACGTCCATTTCCTTTTCTTCTTTAGCGCTCTCAAGCCATTTCTCTGCTGTCTGATTTTTACCATCTGCATTTTCAACAAGAATCTCATCAAAACCAAGTACATGACCTGCAGGAATAAGAGGCATTTCTTTTTTCAACTTGTAAATCACCTTAAGATATACTCTTCCTTTTGCAGGAATCTTAATGTTAAGATCTACAGTTTCTTCTGAATGTGGTGCAACTGATATTGCAGCAATATTCCCGCTATCAACTTTTATTCCATCCGCTGTCACTTCATAACTAATGTCTACAAAATCTTTCAAGTCGTCAAAATCCATATAGTTGTGAAGTGTTGCTTTTCCATTCTTACTATCGTATGAAACCACTCTTGCCGGACGATATACATTCTTATATTCAAGCAGTGCTGTATGAGGTCTTCTATCAGGATATACAAGTCCATCCATACAGAAGTTTCCATCATTCACCTTTTCACCATGATCACCGCCATAGTAGTAAACTGTTTTCCCGTTTTCAGCTACGCCCTTATTTATTGCGTGGTCACACCACTCCCATACGAATCCGCCACACATAATATCGTGCTGCTGAATGAGTTGGAAGTAATCCTCGAAATCTCCAGGACCATTTCCCATACTGTGACAATATTCAACCAACAAGAATGGCTTGCTAGCATCCTTTTCTAAGAATTCATATATCTCATCAAAAGCAGGATACATTCTGCTATAGATATCCAAATCCTCGTAATTGTATGTCACATCATAATTTCTATATCTAGCGCTTTCATACTGTGTGATTCTGCTTGGATCAAATGTTTTTGTCCACTTGAGCGCCTTTTCAAAATTACATCCATATGCGCTCTCATTTCCCATTGACCACATAACAATACATGGTCTGTTCTTGTCTCTTTCTACCATCAATTTCACACGGTCTAAAATTGACGCTTCCCATGCCGGATCATCAGCAATCTGTTCGTTCCAACGCTTAAATCTGTTATAATCAGTGTCTTCTTTTCTGTAAATTAAGAAAGGCCCATGTGCTTCAATGTCAGCTTCATCAATAACCATGAATCCGTACTTATCACACAACTGATAGAAATATGGAGCATTTGGATAATGGCTACTTCTAATAGAATTGAAGTTATGCTGTTTCATCATTGTAAGATCTGTCATAAGCTGTTCCATGCTGATTGCAAAACCTGTAACAGGATCAGAATCATGACGGTTAACACCTCTAAACTTGATATTCTGTCCGTTGAAATAGATAACCTTATCAATAATCTCGATTGTTCTGAAACCTACATACTCAACGATTGTCTCATTTGCAGTTTCAAGAACCAATGTGTATAGATATGGATTTTCTGTATTCCAAAGAATCGGATTTTCAACTTCTAATGCAAGAGTTCCTTCTTCAGCAATTTCTTTTTCGCTTACAGTGTTTCCATCTTTATCTTCTAAAACAACCTTTACCTCTGTGTTCGCTGTAAACATCACGTCAAGAGATATTGTTGCTTTGTTATCTTTCACAACTGTATTTACACGATAATCTCTAACCGCTT
>CAZLZH010000087.1:0-7471 GCA_964563955.1 uncultured Bacteroides sp.
AAAGCATGAATAAACACAGACGGCATACAAATAGTGTTACCAGTGATTTGAAGCTGGAGACACATTTTAAAGAAATTTGCGATATGCAGGATATTATAGCGGAACGATATAATGCAGGTCAATTAAGTGATAAAGCAAAAGAGTATAGGGAAAAAGTACGGAGGGACTTTGGACTTATCAGGGAGGAATAGAATGTACCTTGTATTTGGTGGTAATGGATTTATAGGACATTATTTGGTAGAGCGCTTATCTCATCTGGATAAGGTAAGAGTCGTTGATTATCGAATTGATAATATTGCGGATAAATATGAAAATGTAGAATGCGTGGAAGCGGATTTTACAGCATGCAGCTTTGATGAGCTGCTAGAGGGAGTGACAAAGGTATTTCATCTGGTCAGTACGACGATATCAAATGACAATATGGATAATGCAGAAACGGAATTGACAGATAATGTATTGCCAACGATCCGATTACTGGAGGCTATGATAAGAAAGCAGGTAAAGGATATATTGTTCATATCGTCGGGTGGAACCGTGTATGGTGAATATGATGGCAGCGCCAAGGAGTCTGATGCCTTGAATCCAATAAACACCTATGGGTTACAAAAGGTTATAATAGAAAATTATCTGAGACTATATGAAAGATATAACGGAATAAGATGCATCTCGGCGCGATTATCGAATCCATATGGAGTTGGACAGGGAACCAGAAGGCAGCAGGGGGTAATTCCTATATTTACTAAAAAGATAATGGATGATGAGGTTATAGAAATCTGGGGAGATGGACAGATTCAACGAGACTATATCTACATTGATGATGTAATAGATGCGCTTATGCTGCTGAATCAGTATGATGGCAAACAGCGTATCTTTAATATAGGCTCGGGAATGTCCTATAGTTTAAATGAAATCATTTCAATTATAGAGGGAATCTTAGGGAAAAAAGCAAAGGTTACCTATAAGGAAAACAGAAGCTGCGATGTTCAAAGAACCTGTTTGGACGTAAGTCTTATGGAGCATGAATGCGGCTGGAAAATGAGCACAGCCATAGAGGACGGTATAAAGAAGCTTATAGGATTAATATGGCGGGATGGTGCAATTGCAAAATAAAACAAGAGGACATAAATGAATAATAAGTCAAGCAATAAAATTGAATATATTATGTTAGTAATCATGTCGGTTGCGACTTGTGTTTTTATGTTTTCATTAGAATATCACACCCCGATTTCCTTTGATGGGGGAATGAACTTTACTATCAGCAGAAGCTTGAATAATATAGGAAAGTATGCTACTGATTATCAAAGTGTTGAGTTATTTGCTGCCAGAATACAGACCGGAGCAACGGTTATTTTTCCAACCGCCCTGTTGAATGTTTTTTTTGGTATTACCAGTAATAACATGCAGATTGTAACAACGATGTATGGCTGTTTGCTGACGATTGCTTTTTATTATTTGTTGTCTAAAAGGACAAACTATGCCATGGCATGTTTTTCTACAATTTTTTTGTTGGGTGTGTCAAGTTATACGAGTGTATCCTATATAGGAATTGGTGAGACATCCATGGGACTGTTTATTTTCATGGTATGCGCATTGATTGTGTATGGGGAAGAGCATGACAGTAAGAAATATTTTGCAGCTGCCGGCGTTTGTTTCGGTTTAGGTTATTTGACGAAAACGATATTTCTGATAATTGTTCCGGCGATCGGATTGTTGTTTTTGATTCGATTGATATCAAAAAAGGGCAGATTAAGTAATTATCTTTTCTTTGTTTTATTTGCACTTATTCCGATTTTTGCATTTGAAATATACAAGATGCTTCAATTAGGTTTCCAGGATTATATAGAGTGGTGGAAATATATGATTCGGGATATTTTAGGTCAAGCAGGAGTGACACAGCAGCATACGGCATCTCAAAAACATGATATAGCTGAATTTGTATTGCATGTCAGAGCATATTGTGATTTATATGATATCTGTCCGATCGTTCTTTGCGGCGCTTACGTTGTTCCGGCTGTTGCAGGTTGCTTACAATATCGAAAAGAAAAACGAGTAGATATGCTTATGGTTTTATTTTACGGAATTGCGCTAACATATATGTTTTGGTGGGTTGTCATGAGCCCTTCAACAAAATTGTGGCCTAGAAGAATTCTGATGGGATATGTTTGCTTGTTGTTTGTGGTTTCGTGGTCAATATGGAAGTTAGTTATATTGATTTTTGAAAAAAAGCGAATTAGAAACATAATTATGTTATTTTATTTCGTTGCATTAATGATTCCAATGTATAATAATTATCAGGAATCGTTTAATATAAATAAATCTTATAAACAATTATATAGTGCATATGCTGATGGGATTAATTATTTAAAAGAACTACCTCAAGAAAGTGTTTTTTATGGCGTGGATTGGTGGGAAAATCCTACAGTATCAGGAATGGGAAATATACCAATGGCGGATTTAGTTTATGGTATTGACAACTATGAATATGCATTCTATGTTGAAGAGGAAATAGAAAGAAGATCATATGGAACACAAGGAACAAGAAATATGGTAATGGCTCAATATGATATAGAGCCAGTGTTTGAAAATTCAGCAATTAGAGTATTTAAAATCAATGGCAGAAAGAATTTGGAGGATATGGAATCTTATATAAATTTATCACTATCGGAGGATAGTGTGAATACATTCAAATTTTATTACAGTAACTTTGAACAAGCGCATGGTGAAATAAATAAATCAGTTTTTATTGCTGATAAGGAAAAAACTATCTGCGTCGAAATATTTTCGTCTGACGTAGATAAAATACTGCTTGGTATCACGTCAAACAAACCTGATACAGTCGTAAAAGTAAAGGGATTAACAGTTAAGCTTGGAGAAGAGATAATTGATTTGGATGCAAAGGGAGTGTATGAATTGGTGAAAGATTCGCCGGGAACTTCTTCCTTCAAACTTGATCCTTCTGGAGATTTAATTATAAAATTTGATAATGATACTCAAATATTTTTTAACATACATTAGAAGAAAGGGACGACTATGAAACTAATAATTCAGATACCGTGTTACAATGAAGCGGAAACTTTAGAAATTGCATTGAATGATTTACCTAAACATATCGATGGAATTGATGAGATAGAATACCTTATCATCAATGATGGCAGTCAAGATCATACGGTAGAAGTAGCAAAAAAATGGGGCGTTCACTAAGTTGTCAATTTCCGACGCAATAAAGGTTTGGAAAAGTGCTTTATGGCAGGTTTAGATGCTTGCCTTCGAAATGGTGCAGATATCATCGTAAATACAGATGCAGATAATCAGTATTGTGGGGAAGATATAGAAAAGCTGGTTCGACCAATATTGGAAGGTAAGACGGATATTGTCATTGGAGAAAGACCAATTGATCAGACAGAGCATTTTTCTCCAATTAAGAAGAAGCTTCAGCATTTTGGAAGCTGGGTCGTGCGAAAAGCGTCTAACTCAGATATACCGGATGCACCAAGTGGATTCCGTGCATATAGCAGGGAAGCAGCTATGCGTCTGAACGTGACAAATGAGTATACCTACACATTGGAAACAATTGTACAGGCTGGTCGTGAGAAGATTGCGCAGACTTCGGTTCCCATTCGTACGAATGGAGAACTTAGGCCATCGAGGCTTTTTAATAGCATGATGGGTTATGTCAAAAAGTCCATGGTTACGATCGTCAGGGCGTTTATCATGTACAAGCCGCTTAAGTTTTTTACGATTGTTGGATTGATTCCGTTTTTGATCGGAACAGGATTAGGTGTCAGATATCTTGTGCTCTTAGCAATGGGAACAGCAGGCAGCCATGTTCAGTCACTTATATTGGCAACCATTCTGATTCTGATGGGATTTATGACTATGATTATAGGATTGCAGGCGGACATTATAGCGAAAAACAGAAGAATTCTGGAGGATGTACAGTACCATGTCCGGAAACTGGATTACGATATGAATTTGCCAAGAGAAGAGAAGGAAGATTAGTAAATGATTTTACACATATTCAATAATCAAGTTAAATTTTCTGTTAAATATTTTGAATTTTTAAAAGATAATAATGAAGATTTTTCAAGGCATAAATTGTTTCATTATGGCAGGGAAAATAGCTTTTATGAAAATCTAAAGGAGTTAGATTCAAGATTTTGTAATAAATTCTGGAATCCGATTCCGCATATGTGGCTTTATAAGCAAATGAAAAGCGCAGATAAAATCATTGTACATTCATTGGCTTCACCGTTCCTTCTTTTGATGCTGCTTTTTAACAAAGATTTATTAAAAAAAATATATTGGGTTATCTGGGGAAAGGATTTGTACATCCATAGAGATGCAAAAGGATTAAACTTACCATATAAAATATATGATGCTATTAGAAAACCAGTTATTAAGCGTATAAGTCATATAATCACATTTGTAGATGGAGATTATGATTTGGCTGTAGATTGGTATGGCATGAATCCAAAGCGAGAGGATATGACGAAGGTATGTTATCCATATAGTGTAGACGTTACCGGCGCGGATGCTTCTTGTGAGAATCCGCAGATGAATATATTGTTAGGAAATTCTGGAAGTAAAACCAATAATCATTTAGCGGCGATGGATATACTGAAAAAGGTAGATGACGGAAAAATGGAGATATATAGTCCTTTGTCATATGGAGGAAGTAAGTTTTATGTAAAGAAGGTAATTGCCAGGGGGAAAGAATTATTTGGCCGTAGGTATCATCCGATCAGTGGTTTTATGGAATATAATGATTATATGAAAATGCTAAACTCTATTGATGTTGCTTTCTTTTTCCATGACAGGCAGGAGGCTTTAAACAATACGATTTCTTTGATAGCAAAGAAAAAAACGGTATATATCAGAAGTGATGTTACATCATGGCGATTTTTCGTCCAAAACGGAATTTGTGTAAGGGACAGTCAAAAAATAGGCGATCAACTAACAAGATTGTCTCACAAAGAACTTGATGCAAATGTAGAAAATATTAGGAATATTTGGGATCCGGAATTCACTTATATGCAGTGGCGAAAGATTTTTGATTAAGTGATTGGTATGAAGAATTTTTTAGTTAATACGAAAAATACAACAAGATCGACAATCGTTTGGAATATGATTGCGTATACAAGCAATTCTTTTCAGTCTATGATTTTGCTGCTTGTGATATCAAGAGATAAGAATTACCTTGACTCAGCTATTTTTTCAATTGGATTCGCAGTTGCAAGCCTGCTTTTATATGTTGGAAAGTATGCAGTTCGAAATTATCAGGTTTCGGATGCAAAGGATGAATTTACTTATGGTGAATATTGTAAATCCAGACACATTACGGTATTGCTTATGCTCGTAGCAAGTGTTATATATTTGATTTTCTGCGCGTTAAAAAAGGAATACACATCATATAAAATAATATGTTGCATTTTGCTTATCCTTGCTCGTGTAATAGAAGCAGTGGAGGATGTGTTTCATGGACATTTACAGAAAAATTGCAGACTAGATATTGCATCTAAAATATGGGGCATCAGAACGGTTGCATATATTTGCAGCTTTATAATTGCGTACTGTATTAGTAAAAGCCTTTTTGTATCATCACTCGTGAGTTTGATAATAACGTTTATTTTATTTATTATTCTAAATGTAAGTGTATATGACATATTTGACAAGAATACAAATGTAAATAACAAAAACGTATTAACAATTTTAAAAAATTGCCTGCCGTTAGCATTGAGTACCCTGCTTACTGTATTTCGCCGAAGTATTCTGTAGATGCTGTTTTGTCAAGTGAGAATCAGACATGCTTTAATATCATATTTATGCCTGTATTTGTGATTGCACTATTAGGTAATTATATTTATAATCCATTGGTAAATAAAATGACGGAGCTGTGGAAAGAGGATAAAATAGTTGAATTGAAAAGGATGATACGAAAACAGATATGTATCGTGATTCTGGCTACAGCACTTGTTATCTTAGGGGGAGAAATCATAGGGATTAAAATACTGGAAATTCTGTATCATGTGCCATTGATGGGATACAGAAGGGAATTCGTTTTTTTGATGATTGCAGGTGGTGGATTAGCGATTTTCAATTTTTTGATTATTATTTCTACAATTATTAGAAAACCGAAGATCGTTCAATATACATCGATTATATGTACAATATTGTTGATTGCAGGGAGTAATGAAATATTGCGATTACAGGGGATTTTATACTTATGCATATATTATGCAGCAGTTATATTGGGGTTAATAATATGTACATTTTTATTATGTGATAAGCATATTAAGAAAGGAAATATAAAAAATGATTGTGTTTAATGAACCGCCTTATGTTGGTAAAGAATTAGATTACATTAAGGATGCAATTGCAAACAAAAAGATATGTGGAGATGGAAAATATACAAAGCTGTGTAACAGATGGATAGAAGAGAAAACAGGCACAAAAAAGGCATTGTTGACAACCTCCTGTACTCATGCGACAGAGATGGCTGCGTTATTGGAAAACATAGAGCCTGGGGATGAAGTTATAATGCCATCTTATACGTTCGTTTCAACAGCGGACGCTTTCGTGCTGCGAGGGGCGAAGGTCGTATTTGTAGATATCAGACCGGACACCATGAATATTGACGAAAAACTTATTGAAGATGCCATTACCGACAGAACGAAAGGTATTGTGCCGGTACACTATGCCGGCGTGGCATGTGAGATGGATACCATAATGGATATCGCCCAAAGGCATAATCTGTTTGTAGTTGAGGATGCAGCCCAGGGAATTATGTCTACATACAAAGGCAGAGCATTAGGTACAATTGGCGATTTTGGCTGTTTTAGTTTTCATGAGACAAAAAACTATTCCATGGGTGAAGGTGGCGCGTTGTTGATCAACCATGAAAACGATATTGAGACGGCGGAGATAATAAGAGAAAAGGGAACAAATCGTTCAAAGTTTTTTAGAGGACAGATCGATAAATATACTTGGGTTGAGGCTGGATCCTCCTATCTTCCGAGTGATATGAATGCTGCATATTTGTGGGCGCAGTTAGAGATGGCTGAGGAAATAAACCAATATCGGTTAGGCTTGTGGAACACATATTATAATAATTTGAAAGAATTGACTCAAAAGGGACTGATTGAGCTGCCATATATTCCGGATGGGTGTCAGCATAATGCCCATATGTTTTATATTAAAGCAAAAGATCTTGAGGAACGTACGCGTTTGATAGATTATTTGAAAGCTAAAGATGTGTTAGCGGTATTTCATTATATTCCTTTACATTCTTCACCAGCAGGCTTGAAATATGGAAGATTTCATGGGGAAGATATATATACAACAAAAGAGAGCGAAAGATTAGTGCGCCTACCAATGTTTTTCAATTTAAAGGAAGAACAAGTAGTTAGTATATGTAATTATATAAAGGATTTTTATAAACAGTAGTGTGTTTCTGTATTTAAGAGGGTAAATG
>CAZLZH010000088.1:0-7432 GCA_964563955.1 uncultured Bacteroides sp.
ATAGCTGATACAGACATCGTAATCATTATTTCTTGATTTAAAAAAATATTGAATTTGTTCATCCGATATATCCTGTATGTTATATATTAAAAACTTATTTTTAAAGCTTTCTTTTAATTCATATGCATGATCGAGTGCCCGTTCCTGTACTTCCTGTATTAAGTTATCCCGTTGTGCATTCCAGATCAGGATATCTGTACTGATCATTGCAAGCAGCACAGACAGACAACAGATCCATGTAATTCGTGTTTTTATCTTCAATTCCTACTCCTCCAGCCGATACCCCATCTTTGATATTGTTTTAATATGTTCGGAAAGACCAAGCTTCTTACGAAGCTGTCCGATATGCACATCCACCGTTCTGGTTTCTCCGACATACTCCACGCCCCATACCATACGAAGAAGATTTTCTCTTGAGATTGCACGATTTTTATTCTTGGCAAGTACGGAAAGCAATTCAAATTCCATCGGTTTTAAATATACCTCCTGTCCATCCTGCCGCACAGCATGTTGTTCCAAATCTATTTCCATATTTAATACATTTAGTACCGTTTGTGTCCGTTTTTCGCGCGCCAACACTTTTTCGATCCGTACAATAAGCTCTAATACCTCAAATGGTTTTACAATATAATCCTCTGCACCGCCTTTTAAACCCTGAATTTTAGAATCAAGATCGTCTCTTGCTGTCAAAAAGATAACCGGAATCTGATATTCCCGCACGATCGGGAGCAGGGAAAATCCGTCCATCCCCGGCAGCATAACATCTAATAACGCAAGGTCATAGGCATGATCCTCCCGCAGGGAAACAGCCGCCTGCATACCATCCTCAAATATTTCAACATCGTAATTTGCAACCTTTAAATTCATCGCAATCATCTTTGCGATTGCGATTTCATCCTCAACAATTAAAATTCTTATTTTCTGCATATGTTTCACCCTGCCATTAGTTATTGATATTTTTATATTAGCACAAAAAAGAACAATATAAATTCATATTCGGTAAAATTTACAAATCGTTTACACCTATAGCGCTGCATCCATTTCAAATAAAAATCCTCCCGAAACCGTATTATATAATACAATTCCGAGAGGATATAAATTATTTCTTATACTGCACAGAGCTATCGGTTCATGCCGGACAGCCGTCTTTATTATAGCTTTTCAATTATATGTTCAAACGCCTTCAACACCTTCGGATTAAATACACCGCATTCCCCGTTCATAATCATATTAATTGCAGTTTCCTTGTCAAATGCAGCTTTATATACCCTGGCAGATGTAAGTGCATCATACACATCCGCAACAGATACAACCTGTGCCCATATTGATATGTCGTCTCCAACCAATCCATCAGGATATCCTCTTCCATCCCAGCGTTCATGATGATGTCTGCAAATATCATAGCTGTAATTATAAATTTCATTTTCCATGATATCCGGCATATTTTGAAGAATCTCACAGCCCTTTACGGTATGATTTTTCATTATATCAAATTCTTCCTTTGTAAGCTTTCCGGGTTTATTAAGAATCATATCCGGTATAGAAATCTTACCGATATCATGAAGTAAGGCGGATGCAACGACCTTATCAATCTCCTCTTTCGGAAGATAATATTCCTCGTATGACTTGCTCACTTCCTTCATGAGAATCTTTGTAAGACGGCAGATACGTTTTCCGTGTTCTCCGGATTCTAAATCCCGAAACTCAATTACGGTCGCAAGCGTTTCCATGACTGATCTGTTCAGATTATCCAGACGCTCTACCTGACTTTCAACGATCGTTTCTAATTCATTTCTGTGTTGATACAATTCAACAACATTATTCACTCTGCATTTCAGAAATTGTGATAAAAATGGTTTTGAGACTACATCAATCGCTCCAAGATTGTATCCCTCGAGAAGTCTTTCCATATTATCTACAGCCGTTATAAGAAATACCGGAATACTGTTAATCTTTTGGGTTATGTTCATATCCTTGAGAACACCTATACCATCCACCACAGGCATATTTAAATCAAGAAGTACTGCGGATATGTCTAATCCGCTGTTAATGATTTCAATAGCCTCGGCACCATTACCGGCCTCAGCTATATTATAATCATCTTCAAAAACCTCAGATAAGATAATACGATTGATTTCAATGTCATCAACAATTAATATTGTTTTATCTTTAACCATTTATGCCTCCAAAACTTATCTAAATCGATAATACATCTATCCTAAATACATATTGAATACACGCAAAATCTCTTTCATGTTAAGCGGTTTTGCCAAATGGGCATTCATGCCGCAATCCATGCACTGCTTTGCATCATCGGCAAATGCATCCGCTGTCATGGCAATAATCGGAAGCTCATGATCCGATCGGTCCATAGCTCGAATTATTTTAGTAGCATCATAACCATTCATGACAGGCATTCTGACATCCATCAATATCATATCATAAAAGCCAGGCTGTGATTGCCGGAATTTATCTACACAGTCCTGTCCATTTACTGCCCGTTCAATAATCAGTCCTAAGGAGCTTAAAATTTCATTTGCAATTTCCCAGTTCAAATCGATATCTTCAGCTAACAGAACATGCTTGTTGCCGAAATCAATTACATTATTTGTTTCTTTTTCTGCTACAGACTTCTGTTCTTCCGTATATTGAATCAGACGAGAGTACAAGGTAGACTTAAACAATGGCTTAGAGATAAAGCCTTCAATATCAGATGCCTGAATCTGATCCTCCAGCTCGCTCCAATCATAAGCTGAGATTAAAAATATAGGAATGCTTGTTCCGACATTTTTATGTATCTCACGGATTGTTTCCATACCATCCATATTTGGCATCTTCCAATCAATCAGTACAAACTGATAATCGTCGTTTCTTTCATGACGCTTCTGAATCATATCAACCGCATTTCGCCCATCCGTTGTCCACTCCGCTTTTACTCCGAGCTCAGCTAAATTAGAAGCTGCACTTGTACAAAGCTGTTCATTGTCATCTACAATCAGTATATTCCATGCAGGAAGCTTCATCTCTTTTTCATCTACAGAAGCCTTTTTTAAATCCAGAATTATATGGAATTTGCTGCCGACTCCTTTTTTACTTTCCAGCTCAATCGTTCCATGCATCATATCTACAATATGCTTCGTTATGGCCATTCCGAGACCTGTTCCGACAATATTGTTTATTTCATCTGTATTTTCTCTCGAAAAGTTATCAAAAATCTTTTTCTGAAACTCCTCTGACATTCCCATTCCGGTATCCTGTACAATAAAATGGTTACGTACATAGTCATCGCCCAACTCCGATGACTCCTGATACAAGTAAACATCTACTCTTCCCTGCTCCTGCGTATATTTTACAGCATTGGATAATAGATTTAACAGCACCTGATTCAAACGAACAGAATCACAATACACCTCCTCAGATATGATATCATGTATGAAAATATCAAATTTCTGGTTTGCTGACTTTACCTGTGGTTGTACAATATTCACAACATCATCCATTGCGTCTCTTAAAGACATTGGATTGATATTTAAGGTCATTTTTCCGCTTTCGATCTTAGACATATCCAATACGTCATTGATCAGTCCGAGCAGATGCTTACTGGATAATTTAACCTTTTTCAGACAGTCCTCCACCTTGACGGCATCATTCGTGTTTTTCAAAGCAATCTCTGTCATTCCTATAATTGCATTCATCGGTGTACGAATATCATGACTCATGCTGGAAAGGAACTCACTCTTTGCTTTATTCGCTATATCGGATGCTTTCTTTGCCTCTTCCAAAGCAACCATCTGCTGTCTTGACAAATGAATGTAATATACAAAGATGAGCATCATTCCGAATACCAAAATCGCGGAAGAACAAATCATGATTCCCAATCTGACCTTATCGAGCTTCAAAACCGGTTCTTCCAGCCGGTCATTCAACATAACCGAGACGAGATACCAATTGGAATTTTCGGAAATCGGAGAGCATAAAATCTGTCTGTCCTCTTTTTCTCCGGAGATAATGACAGCATAATATTCCTCGCGATTCTCCATAGCCTGTTTCATGTCCTCTACAAGCTGTTTCGGATTCTGGCCGTTTATATCTGTATACTCACTTTCAATCCGCTCAAAATAACTGTTTCGATAGGCATCTCCATTCCGAATCAGAAAGGTACCATCCATATCTATAATATGGGAATAAATCATAGAGTCGTCTTCATATAAAAAGAGTGCCTTATTTAAATATTCCATCGGAATACCCGCAATAATTGCGACGCTCTTTTCCCCATCTTTCATCGGATAGTCTGCCGCCTTTCCAAGCATGAGGTATTTTTCTCCGCTTTCATTGATTCCCTGTGCTACAATATAGCCATCCTCTTCCAACAGGGACTTCATAAGGTCAACATTTTTAATCTGAATCTTATCTCCAAAGATTTCCTCAATACTGCCATCCTCTGCATACAACGCCAGATAAGAAAATCCCCGGATATCCGCACTTGTCTGCAATGCGTTCTTCATCTCATCACCATAAACAACTGTATCAGGAGAATCACGCTTTATGATACCCTCTATCTGGTCCAATCTCAAATTAATAATAGATGTAAATTTTTGTCTTAACTGTAAATTCATTTCAGACATATAGAGTTCATTGATCTCTCTGACAGAATCTTCCGTTTTGATTTTCATAAATACCGTCATAAAGACAAAAACAGCTACACATACAATCAACAGAGCTGCAAAACTTAATTTCAAAAATCTATTTTTTTTCTTATCCATAATCTGTTGTACCTTTCTGAATATTCTTATGTAAAATTTATTTTTTCATAATAATTCATAGTTTAGCGTAGGAAAACCATGTTGTCAATAGATTGCCCTTAAAATTGACGAATACAACAAAATCCTCCCAAGTCAGTGTGTATGTGTAAAACTCGGGAGGATAAAAATTATTTAACTTTTTATAACTGACAGTTATATGTTTGAAACTATTAAGCGTTTACAACCTGACCAAACTCAGCCTTTAAGGATGCTCCACCGATCAAACCGCCATCAATATCCGGCTTTGCAAGCAATTCCTTTGCATTTCCTGCATTCATAGATCCGCCATACTGGATACGAACTGCCTCAGCAGTCGGTGCATCGTAAATCTCTGCAATTAAATCACGGATTCCCTTGCATACCTCCTGCGCCTGATCCGATGTAGCCGTTTTCCCTGTACCGATTGCCCAGATTGGCTCATAAGCAATTACAAGCTTCTTCACATCATCTGCTGCAACGCCAGCAAGATCGGACTTAATCTGAAGTCTGATCCAGTCCATCGTCACACCAAGCTCTCTTTGCTCGAGCGACTCGCCACAGCAAAGAATCGGTGTAAGTCCGGCAGCAATCGCCTTCTTTACCTTCTTATTTAAAAAAGTATCATCTTCCTTAAAATATTCACGACGCTCAGAGTGTCCGATAATCACATACTTTACACCTGCATCAACAAGCATTGGCGCACTAATTTCTCCAGTGTAAGCGCCCTTGTCTTCAATATAAAAATTCTCAGCGCCAACCTGTACATTTGTGCCCTTTACTGCCTCTACGACCGGTACAATATCAATTGCCGGAACACAGTAAACAACATCCACATCATCATTTACAACAAGCGGCTTTAACTCCTCCACAAGCTTAACGGCCTCCGACGGAGTCATATTCATCTTCCAGTTACCTGCAATAATTCTCTTTCTTGCCATCTTCTTATTCTCCTAAATTATAATTTATATCCTACAAAAATTCGCAAACTGTAACGTTGTAGTTCGAAATGAATTGCGGATTTTACTTGTCGTTTGCAGCTGCTACACCCGGAAGCTCCTTACCCTCAAGGAACTCAAGAGAAGCTCCGCCACCGGTTGAAATATGACTCATCTTGTCACCGTAGCCAAGCTGATTAACTGCTGCTGCGGAATCACCGCCACCAATGATTGTTGTAGCATCTGTTTCAGCAAGTGCTGCTGCAACTGCCTTTGTACCTATAGCAAGCACCGGATTCTCAAATACACCCATCGGTCCATTCCAAACAACTGTCTTTGCAGTCTTAACAGCCTCTGCGTAAAGCTCAACTGTCTTAGGACCAATATCACATGCCTCTTTTGTAGCAAGCATCTTATCTGCATCACAGACAACTGTCTCGATAGACGGATCATCAATCGGATTTGGGAAATCGTCGATCATAACTGAGTCAACCGGAAGAAGGAGCTTCTTGCCAAGCTTCTCAGCCTTATCCATCATCTCCTTACAGTAATCAAGCTTTGAATCATCAACGAGCGACTTACCGATTTCATAGCCCTTTGCCTTTAAGAATGTATAAGCCATACCACCACCGATAATGAGGGTATCACACTTCTCAAGAAGGTTTGAAATTACATTGAGCTTATCTGCAACCTTTGCACCACCGAGGATTGCAACAAACGGACGAACCGGATTCTCAACTGCATTGCCAAGGAAGTCAATCTCCTTTTGCATCAGATAACCGACAACGGCTGTATCAACAAGACCTGCAACACCAACATTGGAACAATGTGCTCTGTGTGCCGTACCGAATGCATCATTTACAAATACATCACAGATGCCTGCGAGATCCTTAGAAAACGCTTCACCATTCTTTGTCTCTTCTGCACGGAAACGTGTATTCTCAAGAAGAATAACCTCTCCGTCCTTCATGGCGTCAACAGCAGCCTTTACGGTATCGTCAACAACCTCTAAGCTTGGTACAAATTTTACTTCCTGACCAAGTAACTCTGTAAGTCTCTTTGCAACCGGTGCAAGTGTCTTTGTCTGCTTATCTTCCTCTGTCTTTACCTTTCCGAGATGGGAGCAAAGGATAACCTTGCCGCCGTCTGCAATCAACTTCTTGATTGTAGGAAGTGCTGCTACAAGACGATTCTCGTCTGTAATTTCTCCATTTTTCAAAGGTACGTTAAAATCGCATCTGCAAAGTACGCGAAGTCCTTTTACATTGATATCGTCGACTGACTTTTTGTTTAATGACATGATTGATTCCTCCTAAAAAAAATTATATGAACAGAAAGAGTAACCTTCCTGTATAAAATAAGGGCCCGGTCCATATACGACCGGACCCCCTAAGGTCTGAACTAATACTTAAAATTAAGCTAACTCAGCGAAGTACTTGATTGTTCTAACCATCTGGCTTGTGTATGAATTCTCGTTATCATACCATGAAACAACCTGAACCTCATAAAGATCATCAGCAATCTGAGCTACCATTGTCTGTGTAGCATCAAAGAGTGAACCATATCTCATACCAACGATATCGGAAGATACGATCTGCTCCTCGTTATAACCATATGACTCGGAAGCTGCTGCCTTCATAGCTGCGTTGATGCCTTCCTTTGTTACATCCTTACCCTTAACAACTGCTGTAAGGATCGTTGTAGAACCTGTTGGAA
>CAZLZH010000089.1:0-7244 GCA_964563955.1 uncultured Bacteroides sp.
GCATCCTTCATATTATGTGTAATCATAAGTGTCGTCAGATGATCACGGTTTACAATCTTATCCGTTGTCTGTAACACCTTTGCCGCTGTCTTTGGATCCAGTGCTGCCGTATGCTCGTCGAGCAGCAACAGCTTTGGCTTCTTTAAGGTTGCCATAAGAAGCGTCAACGCCTGTCTCTGTCCGCCGGACAGCAGTCCTACCTTGGAGGTCATACGATCCTCAAGCCCAAGCTCGAGGGTTGCAAGCATCTCGCGATACCTTGCATGCTCCTTCTTTGTGATACCCGGTCTTAAGGTTCTGCTTTCTCCGCGGCGTAATGCAAGTGCCAGATTTTCCTGAATTTCCATCGTCGCTGCCGTTCCGGTCATCGGGTCCTGAAATACACGGCCGAGAAACTTCGCACGCTTAAACTCCGGAAGCTTTGTCACATCTTCCCCATCAATGATAATCTGTCCCTGATCAACCGGCCACACGCCTGCAATCGCATTCAGCATTGTCGATTTTCCGGCTCCGTTTCCTCCGATTACCGTCACGAAATCTCCATCCTCCAATGTAAGATTCAATCCTTTTAATGCCATTTTTTCATTGACCGTTCCCGGATTGAAGGTCTTATAAATGCTCTTAAGCTCTAACATATTACAAAGCCTCCTTTGTCTCTGCCGATACGGCTAATTTTTTTCCACGTCCGGAATATCTTGCTCTCCAATACGGAATTGCCAGAAATACTGCTACAATCAATGCCTGGAACAGCTTCAACAGATCGGTATCTACACCGAGCCAGATAACTACCTGCAATACGATGAAATAAATCACAGCACCGATTCCGACTGAAAGCAGTTTCAAAGCAAAATTCTTAAATATTTTACCGAAAATAGCCTCACCAATGATAACGGATGCAAGACCGATTACGATGGCTCCTTTACCCATATTGATATCGGAAAAGCCCTGATACTGACCGAGCAGAGCACTGGAAAGTGCCACAAGCCCGTTTGAGAGCATAAGTCCGAGTACTTTGTTAAAGTTTGTGTTGATACCCTGTGCACGCGCCATGTTTTCATTACAGCCGGTTGCACGCAGGGAGCTTCCAAGCTCTGTTCCGAAAAACCAATATAAAATTCCGATAATTACAATCAGGAAAATCGCAACGACAAAAATGCTGTTTTTATAAAATGCTACATTTTTTACGTACCGCAGGGATACAGCCAAATCGTATTTATCGACATTGATAGACTGATTTGCCTTACCCATGATTTTCAGGTTCACGCCCCAGAGTCCGAGCTGTGTCAAAATACCTGCCAGAATCGCCGGAATGCCCATCCATGTATGGAACAATCCCGTTATCAAACCAATCAACATACCGGCAAGTGTCGCAACTGCAATTGATACAGATACGTGATACCCATTCTGCATCATCATGATACAAACCGCCGCTCCGGTACACATCGTTCCGTCGACGGAAAGATCCGCGATATCCAAAATACGAAATGTAATAAATACACCAATTGCCATGATTCCCCAGATGAGACCCTGTGCAATCGCACCCGGCATGGCATTCAACAAAGCATTAATATCCATCTTTCTTCTCCTTGTATCGTTTGTTTTTTATCCCGTAAAAACCCGCACATCGGCTCTCCTCACACAAAAAGCCGGGCAGAAAAGCTCTACCCGACTAATATACTATATTTGCATAATAAAAATCAAGTAATTACACACGATTACTGTTCAATCTCAATGTAATCATCCGGAACCATTACACCAAGCTCGTCACAGATTTCCTTATTATACTTCTTTGTGAACTGTGGTGCGTACTCAATCGGCATCTCGGAAACATTGGATTCACCCTTCAGAATCTTAGCGGCCATCTTTCCGGTTGCTACACCAAGATCATAGTAGCTGATAGAAAGAGTTGCCACACCATATGTCTTGCAGATACCTTCCTCGCCTGCGATTACAGGTATCTTTGCCGGCAGGCAGATATTCTTGATAATTTCCATATTGGAAGCAACCGTGTTATCTGTCGGTACATAAATAACATCACTGTTTTCTGCTGCAGATGTACAAACAGCAGACAAATCGTTGGAATCTGAGAACGCATAATACTCACATGTAAGGCCAAGCTCCTCCAAGTAACCCTTTACGGTATCTACCTGATACTGTGAATTTGCCTCAGCGGAACAATAAAGCAGGCCAACCGTCTTCGCATCCGGGAAAAGCTCCTTCAACATATCTGCCTGACCATCCAGCGGTGCAAGGTCGGATGTACCGGAAATATTTCCGCCGACTGTACCGTCAAAGTCCTCAATCTCAAGTGCAACGCCATAAGTTGTAACAGATGTTCCGAGAATCGGAATTGTATCAGTTCCGGCTGCTGCTGCCTGAAGAGCAGGTGTTGCATTTGCAAGAATCAAATCCACATCACTTGAAACAAATCCATTGATAATTGTAGAACATGTATTTGCATCACCCTGTGCATTCTGCTCGTCAAACTTTACCTTATCCTCGCCAAACTCCTCAATCAATGCATCCTTAAAGCCCTTTGTTGCTGCATCCAATGCATCGTGCTGTACGAGCTGGCAGATACCAACTGTATAGACATCGTCCTCCTTTGCACTTCCACAAGCACAAAGAGATAACGACATTGCAGCTACAGAAGCAACTGCGAGTAATTTCTTTAACTTCTTCATCCTAATTTCCTCCCTTTTCTTTCACAAAAAATAATACTATTCATCTCTATCGCTTTAGTGCGGTAAAGTATCATGTGAACGTAAACGATTAAACCATAATTTTGACAAAAAGTCAAGATTGTATATTCATATCTTGTATGATTTTGTAAAAAGGGCAAAAAAACTTGCAAAAACGGCATTGAAACCTTTACACGCATAGAGTATAATTTCTGTATATGTGAAAAAGGCAATACGCAGGAGGTATATTATGATTGCTGAACAGGAAGAAATTGAACGTCAAAAAATATTTGGCCGCGACCATTTTATATACGAAGGAGACTCCTACTTTATCGATGTCAATGATGACTCCGAACGACTTTGGTTTCAGAACCGGATTGGAGTTCCACATTACAAATGGTTTCAGGAAGGAACCGGAGAACAGCACTGGGTTCTCTATAATCCAACCTGCTTTATGCCGGCAAAAAACTGGAACGGAAAGAAAATTTTGAAATTTAATCACCGCGATTTCAAGGGTGGCAGACTGGAGGTTCCAATCAATGCCAGCAGCTGTTGCGGTATGTTTTCCTGGGTTACCCTGCCGGAAGGCTTTCAAATCGACGGCTTATTTAACACACGCGGTATCAAGGACATGAATTTGATGTTCGCCGGTTGTGTTATGCCGAAAGATTTTTCTCTCGGCGACCATTTTCATACAAAGGAAGTCGAGGATATGCGCTACATGTTTTACCAAAGCTCTGTGTCCGAGGCTTTCGATTTCGGAAAAATATTTGACACGACCAACGTCACAAATATGGAATACATGTTCTCGGAATGCCGAATTCCGGACGGACTCAAATTCCCTCCACGCTTTGTGACACCACAGGTGACAAATATGGACCATATGTTCTATGAGAGCATCTTCCTCGGAAAAGTGGATTTCGGAGAGGGTTTTGTCATCTCCCCAGGCACGAACACGACCGATATGTTTACGGACTGTGTCATCGAGGATGAAAAGATTGACAAGCAGTACAGCGAGGATTTTACATATATCAAGTCCCGCTTACAAATCGAGTAGGGAAGATGTATCCGACCTGCTCGCCGAACGACCCGCATGCTGTGAAACAGCAGGTACTGCCTTACGGCAGACCTGCTGTTTTTAATAATTCTCTATGTACTTATTATAAAACGAATCAATCTCCAACGGTTTATCGTAGTAATATCCCTGAATACTATCCGCACCCGCATCCTTTACGATAGAAAGTGCCTCCGCTGTTTCAACGCCCTCTGCACACACCTGTATTCCGACCTTCTGACTATATGTAACAATAAATTCTATCAATGCCTTATCCTTCGGTCTGTCTACAATATTACGCGTCATCGTGTGGTCAATCTTAACTACATCTGCCGGAATATCCTTCAATACCGTCAATGATGCATATCCGGTTCCGAAATCATCAAGTGCAATGCTGATGCCTGCTTCCTTAAACCTCTGCAGCATCTCCGACAGGAATGTCGTCTTTTCAATCCGGCAGCTCTCCGTAAGCTCTAACACAAGCACCTCATGCGGAAGCTTATATTCTTCCAGCTTTTCCTTGACAAAATCGAGCAGTGTCAAATCCTTAAACTGTACATAGGACACATTGATATGAATTTTCCGAAGTGGTAATCTCTGTCTGCCACTTTGCTCGTACCACTGCGCCAGCGTTCGAAGTGACTGGTCGATTACCCATTTTCCAACCTCGATAATCTCATGGGAGCTCTCCAAAATCGGTATAAAATCCATCGGTCCGACTGCATCGAAATCCGGATGTGAAAATCGAAGCAAAACCTCCGCACAATCGCAGCTTCCGGTTTTGGCATCCATAATAGGCTGCATCACAATGCGAAATCCCCGGCAGTCATCCTCCACACAATCATGAATTGCTTCCTTCAATCGGGCTGCCTCTGTCTTCCGCACATACAGTTCCTTACTGTAAAAAACGACATCATGCGTATTTATAATCTTGGCATGATCAAGTGTATAAAATAAATTGTTCTGTATCTGATCCAGAAACTCACTGTCATCCGGGAACATCGTTGCAGCAGATCGAAACCGAAGATGAATCAGTTCTCCATTTATGACAAAAGAATGCAGTGTCTGTTCAAGCCGCTTTTTAAATTCCACAACCTGCTCCGTACCGGCACCTTCCATTATGACCGCAAAACTGGCACCATCCATGCGATACATCGTATAATCCCGATTGAGGTCTTCTGTCATTTTTCTGCCGACCTCCGCCAGCACCTTGTCACCAAAATCATAGCCGTATTCCGCATTGATGCGTTTAAAATTCTCAAGCCTGATAAGTAAAACCCCTCCATGCGCATGCTTGTCCAAGAGACAATTCAAGGTACTGCGGAACTGATAAACCGTCGAGAGATTTGTGACTGCATCAATCTTGCTCTGCTGTCCGAGATTTGTGACAATCCCGCCGAACCACAACGGGCCTCCGTCCTCGTCAAAGGTCAGATACCCTCTGCAATTTACCCACACATATTCCCCGGCTGCATTACGCATACGGTACTCACAATTATGATACGGCGTTCCACCCTGCACCATATCTTCAAAATCCCGCATGTAATCTCCGACATCATCCGGATGAATCAGGGCAATCCATGTCTCATATGCATCTTCAATTATACTTCCTGAAAGTCCAAAATACTGAACGGCAGAATCAGACCACCGGACAACATTTTCTTTCAGGTTTGAATAAAAAAGAAATGTTTTTCCGGGTGCCTTCGACACCAGATCAAAAAAGCGAGAATCAAATTCCTTCGTATCCACCCATCTACCATCTCCTTCTCCGTACACCGGCAGTAAAATTAACCTATCCCAATATTACATTTATTATATAAAATATTCTCAAAATAAGCAATACTCACCGCCAAAATATAAAGGCAGTCATGCTCCGGTTTTCCTGCATCTCTGCGGTATGACCGGTACATGCTGTTGAAGTCAACATTATGAAAACACTTTTTAACCGCCTCCCGCACATTCGGCACCCGGACTATCATATTGTACATATGATAATGCAATTGTTTTTCATAGTGGACATGAGAGAAAAATCCGTCGCCATACTCCATTGTATGCGGAAATGTGAAACGATCCGCCAGATAATGCATCGCCTTTCCGATGCGATAGTAATCAAGCGCCGTAAGATGTTTTTTTCGCACGAGCGTGCGGTATATCCGATTCACAAAAACACGGGACCCCTCTGCCGTATGACCGCCAATCAGCATACGCCGATGGTCGTTCCATGACAGGTGCCGCCGTGTTTTCTTTCGTCTGTCTGCATCAAGCAGTTGGAAATATCCACGGATATAGGAAAACTTATTAATATCCGGCATGATATTTCCAAGTATAAATGCTGCATAACATGCAGAATTATCAATATCAAATGTATGTGCCAAATAGCGTCCAAGAGCAAGATGGTCCTTCGTCTGCATAGATTTTTACTACTTCTTTTCCTTTATTTCCAGTTCCGGCTGCATGGAAGCAACTTTCGTATTTGCCGGGATGGATGTCGTGACGAATGTGTTTCCGGCTACAACTGCATTTTCGCCAATCACGGTTTCGCCACCTAAGATAGTAGTATTCGCATAAATCACAACATTATTCTCGATTGTCGGATGTCGTTTCACACCGGAAAGCTCCTGTCCCTTGCGGGTCGAGAGCGCACCGAGTGTCACACCCTGATAAATCTTTACACGATCACCGATTTCCGTCGTCTCTCCGATTACAATACCGGTTCCGTGATCAATGCAGAAATATTCTCCGATTTTTGCACCCGGATTGATGTCAATGCCGGTCAATCCATGTGCGTATTCCGTCATAATACGAGGAATATACGGCACCTGCATCTCATAGAGAACATGCGCATACCGATATACGAAAATTGCATATAGTCCCGGATAGGACAGTATAATATCCTGCAAATCCTTTGCTGCCGGGTCTCCGTTAAATTCTGCCTCGACATCCTTCAGCAGCATCGCCTGAATGTCCGGTATGCGTGCGGTAAATGTAAATGTGAGCTGTTCCGCCCGCGTGCGGATGTCAGAATCATCCAAATCTTTATTCTCAAATTTCAGTGCCACGCGTATCTGCTTCACAAGCTTTTCGAATACAATCGCCAAGGTGCTGCCTGCAAAATTATCTTTTGAGATAAACGCCATATTCTCAGAGCCGAAAAAGCCCGGAAATGTGAGTGTCCTCAAATCATTGATAATCGATATGATGATATCCCGGTTCGGAACACGGTCACCGAGCGACATATCAAATATTTTCTGTGCGTCATAATTTTCCTTCAGCCTGCGCGTAGCTTCCTGAATCGTCTTATTTACAAGTGTTTCCACGTTCTGCTGCCATCTCCTCTCGTATACTGCATTTGTAGGTGTTTGAGAAACGCACGAAATCACAAAAGACGTTGTACAGAATATACAACTCACATATTGATTCTGCAAGTTTCTTAAACACCTAGTTGCATTTAGAATTGCGAAACGCAATACAATTATGTAGATTACATATATTTCTATATCAATTCGTGA
>CAZLZH010000090.1:0-7214 GCA_964563955.1 uncultured Bacteroides sp.
GATACTTATCATATCAGCTTGGGAGGTGGGTGACAACTACCCTACGCTAGAGGGAGCCACAACCCTACCATTTTCAGCTATTTGATAGGTTTCCACCGACAAGAAAAAGAAAGACCAAAAGCAGCACTCAAAAATACTACCTTTGGTCTTAAAACCCTTTTATTTCAAGCCTTTTGACGACTATCCCTATTTTACCTTTGACATCAACACGACCGTCTCGACATGCGTCGGTACTCCCGAATAAACTGATTTCGTGTACCCCGTCTGCCTCACATGAACTGTTTTCATCACTTAGTATATTCTCTGTAGTCTCATCAATTTCATCAACAATCGCTGCCAGCTTCCTCTCCATCTTATGACACCTTTCCTTCCTTTTTTCCCGATTCTTTGAAATGGTTCTTTGCATCCGGAATCACGCCCTGCTGATTTCCTTTCAATACAAAGGTCAGCTTATATGGATCTGGTGTTCCATCTTCATCGTATCCTCCAACAATTACTCTGTCGATGATACTTTCAAATACCACTCTGTCAAATTCATCAAGTATTTTTTCCTGCTCCAGTGTCACACGAAGCTCAGCCATTCGCCTGCCAATATCTTTTTGATGACTAATACTTTCTTCCAATAACTTCTTTTTGTCGTTCAGTGTATGGAGTTTCCTCATAAATTCATTTAACTTTTCATCATACACTTCCTTTGATATTGTACCATCAATCAGCATATCTGTCATTCTGGATTTTTTAGATTCTACCACCGAAATATCCTTTTCAAGCTGTGCTTTTCTTCTGGCATCATCCTCATTAGTGAGAGAATCTTCCACTGCATTCATAACAATATCCAGCACATCATCAAAGTTTCCTGCCAGAAGTCCAAAAGCTTCCACAAATGCCCCTTCCAAGACGCTTTCATCTATTGCCTTGCAGTTTGGACAGTTTTTAATTCCATTCTTTGTAGCATTCATGCACTGCCATACAGATTTCATTGTCTTTGTTGTCTGCTGTCTTGTTCTTCTGGAAAGTTTATGCCCACAGTAACCACACTCACACATACTGGAAAATGCATACTGTCTGGTGAATCTTTCTCTGTTACCAGTAGTAGCAATTACCTTGTGTCTTGCCCTCTTGTTTCTGATTCGCTCTGCTTCATCCCATATTTCTCTGGAAACAATCGGTTCGTGGTGGTCCCTGATATAATACTGCTCCTCTTCTCCAAAATTTGATAATCTCCGTTTTGAAATCGGGTCAAGCGTAAATGTTTTTCCAAGAAGCAAATCGCCCTTGTACTTTTCATTCTTTATCATTCCCATAACCCCATGGGTATGCCAGCTGACCTCTCCACGCTTATTTTTGATTCCAAGTTCCATCAGCCGCTTTGCAATGGTTGTAGTTCCATAACCCTGCAGATACATATCGTAAATCATTCTGACAATCTCTGCCTCTTCCTCATTGATGCAGATTGTCTTGGTTTCCTTATCATAATCATATCCATAACAGCCATTAAAGCCGACCATCTCGCCACGCTTCATTTTCATTTTAAGTCCCATTTTCACATTCTGTGATAAAGATTCCACTTCCTGCTGTGACAGGGAACTCATAATCGTAAGAAGAAGCTCTCCATTCATATCAAGTGTATTGATGTTTTCTTTCTCAAAGAATACCGCAATATTTTTATCCCTTAACATTCGCACATGATTTAAAGTATCAACTGTATTTCTTGCAAATCGTGAAATCGACTTGGTAAGAATCAAATCAATTTCACCCCTCTGACACTTTGTAATCATTTCCTGAAAACCACTACGCTTATCCACCTTTGTTCCTGTGACTGCTTCATCTGCAAAGATTCCCGCATTCACCCAGTCGGGATTGTTTCCAATCTTTTCTTCATAATAAAGTTTTTGAGATTCAAAACTTCCCAGCTGCTCATCTCCATCTGTGGACACACGACAATAAGCCGCCACTCTGATTCGATTTGCACGGATCGGTGCCCCTCTCTGCCTGCTCCTGCTGTTTGGTACATTTTTTCTTGCTTCTAATACTTGTACTTCTGCCATAATAAATTCCTCCTGTTGTTCCGGTTTTATATTAAAATATGCATAGGCAGGAACCACAGCTCCTGTCTGTGCATACATCATATCTCTAAATAAAAATGTGAACGAATGTATGAAAATACTTTTCTACATTCAAGCTGCTTTCTTATCTGTTTCCCTTGAAATAAGATAGTGATCCATCAGTTTATTCTTCGCTGTCAGGTATTCCTTTTCTGTAATCTTTCCTATACGAAGAATTTTTCCTAAAACTGCTATGCACTTGGCATATTCCATTTCTCTCGTCATCTGCCATTCCCCCTTTCCTTCTCTATTCTTGTAAAACTGGTAGCGATGTGACTTGTTTGGCTTCCATTCGTATCTTATGCTGTCAGTCTCACAACTGACCTTTAGTGCCTGCCATGCATCACCTGTGGGCTACTCCTGCTTGAGTTCCTTTCCCACTCTTGACGAAAGTGTCTTTTCTCGCTCCCCTTTATGGATCTTCGCAAGGTCTGTTGGCATAAGATACAGCTCATTTAGTTTTCAAAATTCAAAATTCATATAGAACATTTGTTTGTTCCGTGTTATAATTTTGATAGCCGTTTCCGATGCTGCTTAACATCGGATTAGCTGTATTCCATAACCGGATTATAGTTAAAATGAAAAAGGAATATTATTGACGATGACTTGACAAAAAGTTGCCATTTAAAAAATTTCCGAAAGGATGATCGAATTGAAAAACAGATTAACTTTCCCAAATGTGATTGGGATATTACTGGAGCATAAAAAGAATACCTATCAACAATACAACATGATTTCCGACCTATTTTCTCGGTGTCTGGAAAAACACGCCTCAGAGGATGCCGATTTAATTGCAGAAGATAATACCATGTTCAGCCGCTGGTGCAGCGGTGCAAGACCCGTATCTGCAAGTATTGTTAAATTCTATGATGAAGAAGATGGTTGGAGCACAATGGAAGAAGATTTTAGTGATACCATTATCCCAAACCTTCTGAACCCTGCCGGTGCCAGAAATCAGATGGAGACACTTATTACAGAATCTGTCCCTGTAATTGGAGAACAGACTGCAAATGAACTTATTGCTGAAACAGACAATGCCGCATTTTTTACTGCCGTTATCCGTTATGCCATCTTAAATGACCATAAGTCCGGTGCTTTACTGTCTGCTGACCTTTCTGATGCAATACTGTCTGCCAGAGTTCCATCTGTCACTATGCACTTTTTAGGACGAAAGAAGGAGATTAAGACCGCCTATTCCATGCTCCTGTCTGAACCTTTATTATTCATAACCGGGATTGCCGGTATTGGAAAAAGCGAATTTGCAAAAGCCTATGCAAAGGCACAGGAAAAGAAATATACAAATATTCTGTTTATTCATTACACAGGAGATTTAGAAAGAGATATCGCTCATATTGAGTTCGCTGATGATACTGCTGATATGTCAGAAGATGATTTGTTCCTGAATCATTATAAGAAGTTGAAAAAACTGCACAGTGACAGCCTGCTTATCATTGACAACTTCAATGTACTGCCAAGAGATGACAGTTTTTTTAACGAGCTGATTCAGAATGATTTTCAGATAATGATTACGACCAGATGTAAGATTACAAACTTTCCTGCTCTGGAAATCACGGAACTGGACAAAGAAAAAGAGCTGCCGGAATTATTTTATCTAAACTGCCCTTCTGCAAAAACTGATTGTGAAGTTGTAAAAGATATCATAACGGAAGTAAATGCTCATACACTGACTGTCTGTATGACTGCACTTACCATGGATGCCGCCGGAATGGATGCGGAAGAAATGTTACTGGAATTAAAAATCTGTGGACTTAACCTTAGAAATGATGATGAAATTGAAATCTACAAAGACGAACAATTTGAAAACGCCCACATGATGGAACATTTAAGAAGATTACTGCAATTAAGCAGATTAAGTAATGATGAAATCCATGTGCTTTCCAACTTATCCCTGCTGCCATTTTCAGGAGTAATAAAGATTGCTTTTCGTAAGTGGATGCAACTGGATAATTCCAATCTAATCAACAAACTGGTACGATACGGATTCATTGCAGAGGACATGGAGAACAGAAAAATATACCTGCACCCTTTGATACAGGCAGTAGTATTAAATGAGACACAACCAAGTATCACAAGTTGTAAAACGATGATTGACAGCCTTCATACCATCTGCCTGGCACATGGAATTGATGTAAGAAAACCCCAGATGATTATGAATAGCCTCATCAGTATCAATGATAATGTTATCAACGATATGCCGGAATACTATTTACTGTTTTTGCAGGATATGTTTCCATACTTTGAAAAGTACAATGCTGCCGAATACCTGAAGTCACTGACAGAACGTATCGAATATATAATGATGGAATATAAACTGGATGGCTCATGTGATAAGGCTCTACTGCTTGATTATAAAGCAGAACTGTTACTTCCTCGGAAGGAATATGCAAACGCAATCAAGAAACGACTTAAAGCTATAAGCATCGTAGAAAAGCATGTAGACTCCAATGGAGCTGACGTCCGTTCCGTCAATCTTCTCTCCAATTTGTATAATAACCTCGCCAATGTTTATCTTCTTGATAAAAAGCAGAACGATGCAGCTAATGCCATAAAGAAAGCTTTCCGTCTGCGGGAAGAATATGCCAGTCTTGGCACAGTCGCACAGCACGATACTTTACAGCAGACCGTAAACCTTGCAAATATGATGATTCAGTCTGGTGAGTATCAAAAAGCTGCGAATCTTATAGAGTTTTGTGAAACAATTATACTGGATTACTCTGATATCAAATCCTTTGATTATGGTATCTGCCAGTTTCTACGTGGCATTATGGCTTACCGACAGGGAAGTCCCATTCCTGCTGAAAAATCTCTATTGGAGGCGGAAGATATTTTATCAGCTTATACGGATAATGACGGATATTATTTAAAGAATACAAGGCATTTTCTGTATAGCCTTTATAGCAGATGGAGAAAGCCGGAACTGACTGAGAAATATAAAAAGCTTTTAATCGGGATATAATATGAGATAAGTTTTTTGGTCATTCTAATACAACATATCATTTCCAGGAAATATGAATGTTGAGATGGGATACTCCCTTTGATGATGTATCATTATATAAAATAATAGAATCTACATATCTATTAAGAATTTATGTTCTCATGTTGCAATTAATCTAAAAATTTATGTTTCTCTTTAAATCTACTATTTATTATATGAAACAAAAAACTATATCTAGTGGTCAAACAAAGTTTTTGCAATTTTTGCACACAACATATTGACATGTTGAAAAATTTGCACTATTATCATATGCATACTTAAGAAAAAATATTAAAGGTACACTCAATTACTGCTGAAGATAACACACGAAACTTAGGACGAAAGACAAAGTATGTTGTTATTATGCGTTTTTGAGTGTTTTTTTATTAATTTTTAAAGGAGGCAGATATTATGGCTAAAAATGCTCCAATAGGAGACGGACGAAGAAAAGGCATGGTTACAAACAGATCGCAGACATTTAATCCGGTAACTAACAGATGGGTAAAACGAAATACAGAAACAGGACAGTTTATGGATGTTAAACAAGATGGCTCACCATTTAAAGGTGTACGCAAAGAGAAATCTTGATTAGGAGGTATGTGTTCAATATTTACACCATAGCAAATTATGATTGAAAATAATATAACGAATATGCATATGGATAGAAACGACATATATCATCACATGTGGGTATAGGCTTTCAAGAAGATTACCAATATTAAACCATAAATCAGTTTCAGATATGAACAAAGTAAAGGGAGGTACATTATGAAAATAAAAAATATTTACACACTAAAAGAATCTCGCACTGAGTGGAGCAATCAGAAAATATCTGATAGTGCAAATGGGATAGATTATCAAATTGATATCCAAGATAAAAAATGTGAAGTAGAAGTAGTTGGAACACAGGAAAATGAATTAAGCGAAATGATGCGTTTGATTTGGGAAATATTGGCTCTCTATGATGGATACTTTTATATTCCAATCCAAACAGAGTATAATGATGTTGAAGGCAATATTGATAAATTGTGCAAAAAGAATCTATATAAGACAAGTAAAATTTGGATTGATTGTGCCACGCCATTGGCTAGAAATCAAAGATGCATTAACGAAGGACTTATTAATAAATATAGAGCTTTTCGTGAGTGCGGACGTAATGATCAAAGAATGATGAAATCCCTTATCAATGCTTTCCATCTTGTAAAATCGGAAGCATACGAAAACGTAAATATTGAACATACACTTTCATTGTTTTAAATATGTGTGATGGATTTGTTATTAATACTTATAAGGACGGCACAATAAAAGATCATATTAAAAAAATATATAGCAATTTAGATCGAAATGCATTGTTTGCGGGGCTAAAAATCATTGGTCTTACAGATACAGATAATTTGTATTATATGTTAGGGGAATACCGTAATGAGATAGATCATTATAAATACATGGAAGATAGCATAAGTTCATATGCAAGTGGTCTTGGTGTTTCTATGACAAAAATAAACTGGTACTTAACTTATTTCACAGAACTGGCACTAAGGACGTCTTTTTTAGCTTATATTGGCTATGAAGTTCAGGAAGACGTAAAAAGCTTTGTCGCAAATGATATAGTATTTTGGCATTTTATAAATCACGTACTGTCTGAACATGAAGAAGGGATGTAAACATATATTCGATATAAATAAACCATTGTCACATTTAGAGCGTAAGCATAAATGGTATAATATTCGGCAGACTATTTTCTTTAACCGGATAGTATCGAAAAAGACAATGGTTTATTGGTATTCGAAAATGATTTCCATTTACATATAGTTGAGAGCAACACTATATCGAAGAAGTAACTCTCTTATCCGTAAAATAAAGAATTTTACATTACACTATTTAATGGCAAAGAGTGAGTGAAGCTGTGGGATAGCAGATTATTCTCTTATGCCCATAAAAATTATTCATATAATGCAAAAGACGCTATGCATATACATAACGTCTTCAGGAACTCCTTCTACACTTGGCAGATGAGCTACTATTATTATATACATTTCAGCTCCAAAATACAACCTTTTTTGATTCTTTTGTTAAATATTTTTTTGATCGTGAAGTGAAAAGTTTATTTCCAC
>CAZLZH010000091.1:0-6955 GCA_964563955.1 uncultured Bacteroides sp.
CTGTCTGTCTGTCTGTCTGTCTGTCTGTCTGTCTGTCTGTCTGTCTGTCTGTCAAGATTGTGTTGCCCGTCTCCGCAAATGTCAACAGTAAATCTCTATAATATTCATATTGTTTTTGACGTGCTTCAATCTCTGCCGGTAAGCCAATACTCAAGTCATTACAAATCTGTTCAAAATTATCCAGAACGTCTACAATTTTCTTTTGAACTTCATGACTAGGAATAGCCATTTCATATTCTCCAATTGTATTCCCAGTTAACGAAGCTCGAGTTGTAAACGCACATTTTCTTGTAACAAAATCCCTAAATGAATATGTTGAAAAACAGTATGCACAATATTCTGGCAGTAAATCATTTGTTTTGGGAGTTGCTTTTATCGTAAACCCGTTAAATACACATTCTTCTAAATCAACTAACATAACTGATGACCAGCCAATATCTTCAGCTGTTTCAGATGTTCTGGTAAACAATACATCTCCTCTATTAACTCTTAGCTTATTCATTTCATCCGGTGTACACTCAACAAGAGCAGTAATATCTTCTTTTCTTAATGCTCTATGGTTATATACATCAGTGTATCTAATAAACGGAATACCACGCCCAAAAAACTCTTTTCCTTTACTTAAACCATTTCTAAAATCAAAAATATCACCTAATTTCTTATGCTCTACCTTAGTATCAAACGACAATAATTGATTTCTATAAAATTCATACTGTTTCTTCCGAGCTGTAAGCTCGGCTGTAAGCTCGGCTGTAAGTAACGTGAAAGAGTCCAGCACGCGGACTATTTCACGTTGTACCTCCAACGGAGGTACAGGGAGCTCAAACTCCTCTATCATCGGTTTTCTTATAGATTTTACTGTCGCACTCACTGCCTTACGCATAATAAAGTTCTTAAAGAAAGCTCTAAAATAGTGATACGCATATTTCGTATCAACAGTACTATCAATAAAATGAATACGATATACTCTCTGGTGAATCGCATATTTTCCATTTACATAATGATAAATCTCACCAATCCCGCCTTCCCCTGGAATAATAATGGCTTCTTCGTCATATTCCCAATCATTTTTTCGTTTTACAGTCTGTGAACGAATAAAGAAAGGATATATTCCATCTTCTTGTGCTTCATTACCATTACTACTTCCTGTTCCAACTTCAGCTAGCTGTCTTATTTCTTTAAATTCGACTCCATTTGGACAGAACTTCTGTATCAAATCTTCTATTCTATTCATTTTTCTGTCCTCCATTCAATTTATGGTATTGCTTTTTCCATGCGCGAGATGGTTTCTTACAAATACAATCATCTGATGTAAAAGCACAAATATTATATATTGAGTTATTTGCACATATATCAGGATTATTTGCCCTACACCCAAAAGTTTGTACTTCCGTATCCAATTCATTCAATGGTGCATTAAATGGTACCTTTAAATCTTTTTCATTCATATCTTACACCTCGATTTCTGCGATAATCTTATCTATCTCATCACGAAGCACCTGTTCTCTCGCAACAATTTCTTTAATCTCTGCATTCAACTTCACAATATCAATCTTTTCTCTTGTATCTTCGGCTTCCACATATGAAGAAACTGAAAGGTTATAGCCATTCTCAGATATTTCATTAAACGATACTAATTTGGAGAAATGTTCTACATTTTCTCGGGTTGTAAATACGTCAACAATTCTCTGAATATTATCTTCCGTCAGCTTATTGTTATTTGTCACCTTGATACATTCATTTGTTGCATCAATGAACAATACTTTATTATCTGATTTACCTTTCTTCATCACCATGATACAGGTAGCAATGGATGTACCAAAGAAAAGGTTTGCAGGTAACTGAATAATACAATCCACATAGTTATTTTCTACAAGATATTTTCTAATCTTCTGTTCCGCTCCACCTCGATACATGATACCCGGGAAGCAAACAATAGCAGCTGTTCCATTGGGAGCAAGCCATGAAAGGCTGTGCATAATGAATGCTAAATCCGCTTTACTCTTTGGTGCCAACACACCGGCAGGTGCGAATCTAGGGTCATTAATCAACAGCGGATTGTCATCACCTTCCCACTTTATTGAATAAGGCGGATTAGACACAATAAGTTCAAATGGTTCATCATCCCAATGCTGCGGATTTATAAGTGTGTCTTCGCATTCAATATCAAACTTATCAAATCCTATATCGTGCAGGAACATATTGATTCTGCAAAGATTGTATGTAGTAATGTTAATTTCCTGTCCGAAAAAGCCATTTAATACTGCTTCCTTTCCGAGAACCTTTTCTGCTTTAAGAAGAAGAGAACCGGAACCGCAGGCAGGGTCATACACCTTGTTAATTGTTTTCTTCCCAACTGTTCCAAGTCTTGTCAAAAGCTCTGAAACATCGGCTGGTGTAAAAAATTCTCCACCGGACTTACCCGCATTAGAAGCATACATTGTCATGAGATATTCGTATGCATCTCCAAATGCATCTATATCATGGTCCTTAACAGATCCAAGATTCATATTCGCTACACCATCAAGCAGCTTAACGAGTCTCTCATTACGCTTTGCAACAGTAGAACCAAGTTTATTACTGTTCACATCAAAATCATCAAACAATCCTGCAAAGCTTCCTTCTGACTCGCTACCTTTCGCTGATTCCTCAATATGGTTAAATACTCTCTCCAATGTTTCATTAAGATTCTCATCATTGGCAGCCTTTGCCCTGACATTACAGAATAATTCTGACGGAAGGATAAAGAACCCTTTTTCTTCAACCAGACCTTCTCTAGCCTCTTCCACATCTGCATCATTCATTTTTGCATAATCAAAATCAGTATTACCTGCTTCTGCTTCACCTTCATTTATATATGCCGTAAGGTTCTCTGATACATATCTATAAAACATCGTTCCAAGAACATAATTCTTGAAATCCCATCCATCTACTGCTCCACGGAGTTCGTCCGCAATCGCCCATATTGCACGATGGAGTTCTTCTCGCTCTTGTTCCTTTTTATTATCAATTGCCATTTCTTCATCCTCCTGAACGGGTTATTAGTCTTTTTTCACTTTGCTGTCATCCACATAATCAACAAGATCTGCAAAGTTACAATTCAGTTCCTTACATATTCTTTCCAACACAGACAACTTAACAGATTCACCATTTGTCATCTTTGCCATCGTGCTGGAGCTAAGACCGGTTTTCTTACATAAATCACCTTTATTCATGTTGTTATCAATCAGCAGTTTCCATAATCCGTTATAACTAATTGCCATAATTTTTCCCTTTCTCATCAACAATACTATGCCAATTAACACTGGTACCATTATACCACACAAATTGCGAATACTCAATTTGCATTTGCGAATATTGGATATCATTTTTCAAAGAAAAAGGAACCAAGACGGACTGCTCCTATCTTGATTCCCATTATATATCGCATATTGTCCAATAATCAGGACTTGCTCTTATTATTTCAGGTATTATTTCAGGTATTATTTCAGGTATTATTTCAAACCTAATTTTCCGTACTCGTACTTTTCATTAATTTGCCCCGATAATTCATGTCTAGTCCTACAAAAACATATCTCTAATAATTCCCTTTCCTTCATCACTTCTCATTTCTGCAAGTATCCTTCGTTTTTCTTCCGCATCCATGAGCCCCATATAAATCTTTTCATCCGGAAGGCTTCTGAATATTCCTTGTATTCCTTCCACAATACTTTCCTCTTCAGTAAATTCATTTTCCAAATAAACTATATTGTTCTTTTCTGTCATGGTGATTAACACAGTATTCTCAAAGGTCTGTATCTGCATATTCGTGCCTTCAAATTTATATACCTTGCCATATTCATCGTATGCTTTTTTTACCAGTTCTAAAATTATTCTTTCTTTAAATGGTTTTCTTTCTCGGAACTGATTTAAAGTAACTCCATAAGGCAAAAGCTCTTCCTCATCCAGTAAGAACCATACTTTATTCTGTACTACACCCATTTTCATACCTTATCATCCTCATTCAACTTCTTATACAAGAAAACGCACTACTCAAAACATATCGAATAGTGCGCTCTTATCTCATTGCTTTTTCATTATCTTGTCTTTTATCTCTGACAAATCTTCACCTGTAGAAACTTCCATCATTTTAACTCTCCACAGAAATTCATCCTTTTTACGCTCATATTCATTATGTTTGCAGAACTGCCAGTACTTGCATTTACGGTTATTGCAATTATTCACTCTATGGCACTTGATAACATGATACCCTGCCCATACCCAAAATACAGGAAGTAATACTATGGACAACACAAATACAGATGCAACGATTTCACCAATTATTTCCATCCTCATATCCCCCTTATTTTCTATTAAAATTCTATCATTGTAGATTTTTAATTACAACTGTTTTGTATGAATATCATATCATATAGTACGGCATCAAGATTAGTACATATGCCTATACCAATCTTAGTATGTTTTCCATTTCTGCTATTTTCAAGAACTCACGCTTCTTCTTTGCATAATAGTCTTTTTGTTCTTCTGAAAGTAATTCGTATAGCTCTTCATAAGATAATTCAGCTAATGGTGTTCCCTTAACAGGTTCCAGTAAATGATATTCAAGCCAATACTCCCAAAGGTCAGAAAACAATTCCTCACTATCCGTATATACCGAATTGCCTTGAAACTCTTCATCACCATACCACCTTAAATGAACAAAACCAAACGGACCTGCATCAACAACATACATATCTCCGTAAAGGTCATACAATTCCCGGAATGCATCTGCAACCTTTCTACATTTTTCCTTTTCTTCATCTGTAATCTTCGCTTCTAACATAACTTTTTCCTCCTTATGATTTGTAATTCAATTATATAGCCAGTAATATTAGGTTTAAAGGAACAATAGGTAGAATATTCCCAAAGAAAAAAGGCGTACCACCATTTCTGATGATACGCCACTCGCTATTTGGCTCCCTGATACTTTTTGCAAAACAACTCTGATATCCGAAAGCTCTGCTTGCAGGAATGAACACATTTCTTACACTGCTCATAGTATTCAATCTTACCATGCACATTCAGGAAATATGCCCAGTACCTTTTCTCCTTATCCGTCATAAGCCTCTACCTCACCTTCCCGGTCTTAGGAACGGAAGGTGCTTTTTCATCCGGCTTGATGACAGAATCCATTTTAGGATATGCTGCCTCAAATGCCTCTGCCCCAAACTGATACTCCGTAGGTTCTGCCACAGAAGATACTGGTGCGATTGCATCCCGGATATCTGTCACCTGCTCCGGTTTATCAATCTGTTTCTTCTCCATTCTGTCTAATTCCACATCCCTCGATAAATCCTCTACCTTATCAATGGCTGCATCCAGATGAAGCACCATAGATTCATATACCTTTTTCTGCCACTGCCAGGGTTTCTTGGCAGCCTCCGTTTTGGAGAACTTCTTTTCCTTGTCAGAGTAATCTACCTCTTCTTTGTCTGCAAAGGTTCTGAACGTATTGGCTACCTTCTGTCCTGCTTCACGCATACCTTTTCCAAAGGAATCAATCTTGGCAATGGTGCGATTGGTATCGGCAATGCCTTCTTTGACCTTATTTCGGATACCTACAAGTTTATCTTTCAGACCGATAAACTCAGATACCCGGTTAAGTGCTGCCTTACCACGCATTTTGAAATCTGCCATGATTTCCCCTGCTTTACTCTTAATGCTCTCCTTCACCTCGAAGATCTGCTGTTTTATCTCATCACAACGCTTCTCGAGACGGTCAGCAGCTTCCGATAACGACTTCTTAAGTCTGTTTGTAAAGGTATCCTCCTGCATCTTCTGGATATCTTCACGCAGTCTTGCAATCTCGTCTGTCATGTCTTCCACCTTATGTGTCATACTGTCCACATAAGCACAAAGCTCATAAACTCCGTTTGCCGCCTGCTGCATTCCGTTTCCGTTCAGTGCTCCTAAGATTTGCTGTAATACCTCTTCTCCGGTCATTGGTTTATCTTCCATTATCGTTTCCTCCATTTCTGGCAGAGCAGCTTTCCGGCCACTCTGCCTTATTATTAATTATCATTAGCGAAAGGGCAATTCCTTACCATCCGCCTTCACATACTGGTCTTTCGACTGCTGTGCCTGTGTCTGTGCCGCTTCCTTTGCCTTATTCTCGCTCTGCTCCTTTGCCTTTTCATACTGGCTCACAATCTCGGAATAAAGCTTCTCACGAAATTCCTTCGTAACCGGATAACAAACATCCTGATATACAGCTTTTCCATGCTCGTCTGTCTGCTTGGTCTTGTAGGAAGGCATTGCCACAAACACCTTATCCTTACCCTGAAGGATGCTCACATTATTAACGATGAAACTGTCATCAAAGTAGATGCGGGCAAGACCACGGATATTACTGCCCTCTCTCTCATACGGTGTTACCGTCACGGAAAACTGCGGCATCTCTGCCTCACCTCTTACATTGCCTGCCTGCGACTTGTCAGCAGACTTCTCCTGTTCAAATGCTTCAAGGATATTCCCATACAGCTCCTCACGAAACTCTGCGGTAATCGGATTGCAGACATCCTTGTAGACCACACCACCATTCTCATCACGCTCGCTGGACTTGTATCTCGGCATGGATACAAAAAGAGTCCCCTTCTCCTTATTCTCTAAAATGGCAATGTTGGTAATCTTGAAGGAGTCTCCAAACACCAGATTGGCAAAGCCCCTTACATTTCCTTCCTGATTCTTAGCTTCTGTTACATGAATTGAATACTTCATAAATTCCTCACTTTCTGTCGGGAACCGCCCGACCCGGTTCATCCTCATCCGGTATTACCAGATGACACTCTAAAGTTTCTATATTACTGATAGGCAGACGACCATTCAGCCAGTTGCCTAAAGTAACCACAAATCCGTCCTGCTCATAGTAAATCCACTGCTCTGTGTCAAGCTCTTCTTCATACAGGACAGTCACATC
>CAZLZH010000092.1:0-6706 GCA_964563955.1 uncultured Bacteroides sp.
AATCCCTAGATTTCTTACTCGCTGAGCCAGCATACATAATCTTGCTTCAAAATCCTTTCTAATGCCAAGCATTTCCGAAGCCTTAACCAAATCCGCGTATTCATCTATAAAAACAACTAATCTTTTCATTGGATTAGACGGATTTTTTGCATTATATGATTCTATATCTCTGCTATTGCTCTCAATTAATAGCTGTGTTCTGTGCTCCTTCTCGATACTATTGATTTCATCTAGCATCTTCAGTGCCTCTTCTGGATCAGTAATAATCTTGTTACCTCGCAAATGCGGAAGTTCCTTAAAGAAATGAAAATCTGTTTGCTTTGGATCCACAATCACGATTTCCAAGTTATCCTTCGAATGCTTACTAATCAAGCTAACTATCATAGAATACAAAAATACTGTTTTCCCTGAACCAGTTGTACCAGATATCAAAATATGAGGTGCTTTTGACACATCAAGAATATCTATACTACTATCCGGCTTTTGTCCTGCTAATATATCAAGACTACCACTAGAGGCATTAAGCAAACTCAAATGATCCAATAACTCGAGTGTGTTACCATTTCTTTCAAAAGGAACATCCATACCCACATAACGTGTTCCTTTGATATTATCAATCATAATTTCACCAAAGGCTTCTATTTCTCGCGATATATCTTGCTTATATTTTTCCAAGTTCCTAATAGTTTCTCCTGAACGAAGTTCAATTTTAAATCTAACAAAACGAGCTGCTACTAACACATTCTCTTCGGTTAGAGGCACCGCTTTAATTCCAAAATCTCGCAGCACCTTATTAAGACGATAGCATTTTTCTTTTATAAATAATCTTTCTTGCTCTTTTTCTGGCATATGAACTATATTTTTATTTTCTTTATCATCACACACCTGAGTTGTCTGCTCTACATCCTTATCTATAACTCCAGTAGTATCTTTTGCTTTTTCTTCAAAGTTTTCTGACGTAGACTCTGATACAGCATTCTCAGTCTCTGAAATGTTAGCATCGTTTCCGGTATTAACAAATATTTCATTTGCTTGTTCCGTTTGTAAAAACAGATTCTCATCAACCTCATTCCCTGATAATATTTTCTGGATAACGCTACTGCCAATCTTAGTAAAAATAATTTTGTTACCAATTAAAGAATCCCCCGCCTCAAGAACTTCGCTCTTTGTATCCGCTGAATTAAAGTCAACAAAAACTATGTTTTTCTTAATTTTTAGATCTAATTCTCCAGCAAACAACTGGTTTAATTTTTCTGTCAAATTGTGCTTTTCAGTATTGGTTATATCCGCATTATACAAGCTTTCAAATACATGATGACGCAAAATTTCTCGTCTTGATACTGTCGTTATCTTCTCACTTCTTCCAAATATCTCCTTAATCAGATTATCTAACACACACACTTGCTCAACTGCATGTCCAGATATCTGCTCATCATAAATTTTAAAATCGCCACTTCCAGTTTTAACCTCAATAAGGTCAACTCGGATATCATCACCTTGAAGATTAATTCCTATCAAATCTGGTAATATTCCCTCTTCTCTTTCAGATAGCCATTCTCTAGCCAGTTGTGTATCTAATCCTACAAGCAATGCATTCTTATTCCCTTTTAGATAAGCTATTGCAGTTATGCCAAGCCCTAGGCTTCCTTTCCCATGATTATCATCAAAGATTTGATTAGTTGAGTGCGACACTATACTAAGTAAACCATCATCATTTATCGACCTAATTATTGTAATTATATTTTCCAAGCCTTTTTCAGATGCAATATAGTTTCCCAAATTCTCTATAGTCTTTTTATATCCCAAAGAAAACTTTTTGCTATTTTTCGAATAAATACCTATCGAACGGCATTCATCCTCCTTATAAAATAGCTTTTCACTTTCTGATTGTAGTGATATATCCCAGCTTTTTAAATTTTGGTCAAGAATAATCATCCAGTCTGTATTTTCTAGTAAACTATTATAGGTTTCCTTTCTTATTGGCGATCTACTAAATATACTAGTATGTGCAAAACTCGAAGAATGCTCATTAAGTTTCTCTAGAATGCTCGAATAGTACGAAAAAATTCCGCCCTCATTAGATGGTCTAATATCTACCTCATCCTTGAAAGGATTATATTGATAAACCATAGGCACGCACAATGGATGAATATGGTTATATCTTTCGCTCTTAGCTGTACGAATTTCCTTTTCATTAGGATCAAAAATAACAACTAAATGCTGTTTCTTTTTACCCAATTCCAATAATAGTTTATCATAGTCTATCGTCTCATTTTTAATATTCAAGGAAAAATGCATATTCTTTCCATTTTTTATCTTCCCCAAAAGTCCTTCTTGTAAAGATTTATCTGTTATTTCAACCCAGTGACTTGGGGCTTCCTTGGTTCTATATATTGATATATCCACGCCAAATGAGCTTATATCTCTTTCCGCATCCAGTTTTTTTAGCATAGCAATTACATTTTCCACCGAAGGTGGATTCACAAATGTAATTCTTAACATCATACTAGCATGTGGATATAAGCACATATACCTCACAACACTCTGCTTAACAATTTCAATTCCACTATTTCCTTCATTAATCTGAGGCTGTGTAGAATATATAGGTAAATTTCCAAGTTTTCCAGCTATAGGAAGATATACCGCACCTTCTTCTCTAAGCATTTTAGTAATCATAACAATAGAAACTGGTTCCGGAATATCTTCAGCTTTTCTTATTATAAAACTTTTATCATCCTCATTAATTGAAGCAACCTCACTCCCATCAATTCCCTTCGATTCAAGAATTTCCTCTGCTAATCGTACATACTTCCATAAATACATTGGATTCATTGGTGTTGGAATAGCATGAAATTTGCTTTCTCCAATTACAAATACATAATCCATAGCCATGATATAATTTGCAATGTCCTTTGCCACGCTTTGTGCAATCATTGTACTTATTTTAGGGAATTCCAAATTAATAGCTGCAAGTAACTTTTCATATGCGTTAATATAATCTGAAAAGATTTTTATGTTACTAATAACTTGTAACATAGGAATATCGTGCAAACGTTCAGCAATCGAATAACCTTCCATTTCATCCTTTAACTGGCCATACTCATCTGTTACCAATCGAGTATACTCATCATATATTACATCACGGCACAACAAATATTCGTCAAACGCATTAACAATAGACAAATCTGGAATATATTGCAGAGATGTAGTTAACCAATCCTTTATCTGCTTAATAAATTCTTCTTCAAAATTCTTATGATAATATTTATCATTATAACCATCTATAGCTGTTCTTACATTATCAACCTCTGCAAAAATACAAGCTCCATAACTTCTTTTTGATGCCATTTCTGTCGCCACAATCTTTGAAACAGGCTCTCTACTTACCTGCATTTTACTGTCGCCTACTTCTACTTCTATCTTTTCAGGTTTGTCTGGGTTCTCTTGATTTTTTACATGCTCTACAAATTCTGATATTACTTCTTCTATTTCTTCTTTACTTCCATCAAAAATCAACTGAGCTGCTGCTGTTGTTTGAGATATTTTTCCACCATTGTTTTTCTTTTTACCAGTAGGTTTCTTTTTTGAAGCAGAAACAGCCTTTAAGCATGCTTCTACCTCTTCAATGTCCATATCGCGCAGTATACTGATATCCTTTATATCTCTATATTTAAGAATCAGCTTTGTAACCGAGCTATCCGGATGCTTAGTATAATAGTTATTAATGCCCTGTCTCTCCTTTTGCTCTAATCCCCCAATTCTCTTAACAATAGTAGCATTATGCCTTATTCTCTTTACAAAGTCATCAATTTCAACATTACCAATTGCAAATGAAGTATCTGCACACAAGCCCAATTTATATAACTCGGTACGAACCACCTGTGGGAGTTCTTCTTCACTCGCAGACATAACACTACCTAAGTAAGCTAAAACATTTTCAAAGTTCAATACCGATTGTATACTTTTTCTTTTTAAAGCCTTTATCAAATTTATAATCGTAGAATTTTTTGCTTTTATGTGATTTATTGTATAATTACAGATAGCCTTATAGGTTTCTGTCATATCAATTTCTTCAAACCATCTCAATGAAGAAAGCTTTTCTATATCCTGTCTTTTTATAACAAGAATTCTAAATATATTCTCGTTTCCGGTATTTCGAGATATTTCCGCCTCCTCTACAGTATAATAAATGCTTATGTTTTCATTTTTATCCAATTTCATAGCCTTAATTTCTTTATCATAAAAACCCAAAAAGAAAACTTCAGTCTTCTTACTCAAACTTATATTAGACACAAGATCTGCATAATTGACAGAAGGAATATTAATCAATGAAACGCCAAAGCTTCCATCATTGCATTTCTTGGATATAGTTTCTGCAATAACTTTAGTTAATAAATCCATCACTGTAACCTCCATCCTATAATAGTAACACCATCCGCATATCTTTTTGCTAAATTCATAGAATTAAGCATATCCGCTATACCTCTCGCATTATTTGCCAGCTCTCCTCGCAAGTCTCCCGGCACCAGTTGTGCGATATTTGCATTTTCTAATAGCTCATACTCTAATTCTACATCTGTACCAATAATAATATTATATTTTTCCCTTAGCCTCTTACCAAATTCCTTAAAATCCATACCATTTTTTAATTCTTGTGGCGACGCAACCGATAAAGCAATTGTTTCTAATAAAAACCTATCTATAAGTAAACGCTTTGTTGCAGCATTACCCTTAGGACCAACAAGTCCACATCTACCACCACATACTCGGCAAAAATCAGAAGGAGTGTTATTAGAATATGTAAATGTATATAACGCCATCTGCAAAGCCTTTGCCAATGCATCCAATGGAGTGTCTCCGCTCTGTACATATGCAGAAAAATATCTTTTTACTAATCCTCTTTCATCCCTTTTTTCATTAGTCTCATCAAATGGTGATTTTTCAATGTAATCCAGGCACTCTTCCTCAGAATTATGATTTACAATCTCACTTCTCAATCTTTCCTTTATGCAATTTATATAAAAATTCTCCACTTCCTTCTTTCCGTTTTTATAACACTCTTCACTTGCCACCTCAATAGCAGACAATCCAATTCCTGAATCAAGCAGTAAGGGCACTCGAACAGCATTATACATAGCGTGATTCACATCAATCAAGTAGAAAACCGTTGCAAATGTAGCATAATTAATTATTCTTTTAAGGAATAGCAAAGAATTATTTACCTGTTCCATAAAAATCATATTCTCTGCAATCGCATCATAACCATCACGTATAACAGTTTTTGAGAAATTCATATCAATTTCAACCAAATCTCTTTCCGTTTTTGTTTGCCGTTCTCCCTGAATTACCTTTGCACCTAAGATAGGCTTAATTATTCTTGTAATATCATCCTTATCATTTTTTAATGCCCTTTGCGTTAATTCTATAATCTTCGATGTCTGTCCGTCCTTAGGTGTTACCAAAATGTTATAAATAAAATCACCGATTCTTGCCTCTGAATCTATTCTATCCTTTATCAACCAATGCGAACTAATATTCATTACTGAATTAGCGTAGCTTGGATAAACAGTTGCATCCGGATTAAATACCTTTTCAAATAAGAAACGTACTTCCTTTATATTATCGCTATTCTCCTCTGTACCATATTCCAGAATATCCACATATTTTTCTTTTAAATCCTCAGATGTAATTGCTTTACCATCAGTTCTTCTCTCGCTTATAACCCATTCATGTATATCCTGTACATTGCACACTTCGCCTGTACATGCTCTAAAGAAACCATTTGCAATATGCATCGGTTTTGTAGAGTTTGAAGTTGGCAAAAACTCTAATTTTGTGTTAGCGATATCTGTACCCAATTCCTTCAAAAACTTTTTTGTAGCCATTACAAATCTTCTCCTTCCGTAAAGCTATACTTATTGTTACGAATATAGAGCGATTTTTTATAATCCTCTTTTCGATTAGCAATAATTATTTCCCCTTCATCATAAGTTTTTGTTGCTCCGTTTTTTCCTGCTATTTCATCAAGAAATTGACTTATCATCTGCTCATATTTATCAGACAACAATCCTACCGGATATCCCTTTCTAACCATGAACAATGTCTTTAGCATATCTACATCTATTTTCAACACTGGCGAATCAAAACTCTGATGGCGCAAAACCAAATGTGTTGGTGTATACTCCATATCCGCCAACCAATCCGAAGGGCGCGGGCATTCTAACAGTAACTCACTACTCGGAATATATCTACTTGAAACTGCTGCCGAAGATTCTCTGCTCAAATCATAGCTATGCGTACTCCAAATACGTAATTGATTTTTCGTATCATCCGACTTTAAGTACATTCTATTTATAGCCTGCACAACAATATCTCTAATCTTGTTTTTTCGTGAATCAATCTGCTGAAATACCTTGCAGCAATCAATATATTCATCTGGTTGCAAATCTGATATTCTTTTCGAATAAATGTTTTCAAAATAGAATTTTCTTTTTAATGAAGCAAATGCATTTAGTGCATCCTCTGTCTCCTCATACTCAAAAGGCCATTTACTTGGCACTTGCAATACCCATCCAGTTTCTATTTCTCCATTCCATAATTGCTCATCTATATCTGGTTCACTTAGATACACAGGATCAAACTGCTTTAAATGTAAGCGCCTAATTTTAGGGTGGATTCCCTGCGGACGCCAGATTGTCTATAATGA
>CAZLZH010000093.1:0-6636 GCA_964563955.1 uncultured Bacteroides sp.
TGGATAATAATATCTGGTTGCGTACATATTAAAAAGGACATTAAAACGTGCTGTTTCAGAGGTTTTAATAGGTGTATCTCTATAACAAAGTAATAAAGGGAGTAGATTCAGAAGTATCTCGCTTGATGATTCTGTGTCTATTCCATTTTTAATGCCGAGTAAATATTTCATGGTTTTGATTTCGTATATGAAATCCTTCAATGGATAGCTATCGGGTGTGTAGTCAGGTACTACCTCAGAAAAGACAGATTTATATTCTTTGAAATAAATGTAGTTATTGGTGGTATTCCTTGTCAGTCTATTTGATTTAAGCAAGCCATAATGGGCACAAAACTCAATCATCTTCTCTGTATCATTTGTATTTAGCGCAGCAAATTCATAAGCAATAGAACCCTCTTCATAGGAATTCTGAGAGTATATTCTTTTTAAGTTTCCGGGATATATTGCAGTAATACAGTCTTTCAATGTAGCTTTGTCCGGCTTTATTGCATACATTCCTACGATGTTACTAAATGAAAAACCTCTATTTACAACCATTATGTGACCTCCTTGATATGTCATATGAAAAAGTATATGTTCATATGACAGTTATAAGTATATCATAGAGGTATGAAGAAGTTAAGAACATTCTTCGGAATCAAAACCGAGGAATATGATTCCTGTCTATTTGTTAAGAAGTTGATATAATAGAAGAAAACAAGTCAAAGGAGGAAGATGTGATGAAAGCATCGGATATTTATAAACAGATAATTAGAATAACAGGAGTGCCTGAGTCAGCCGAAGATAGCGTTACAAGAAATCTAAGGAATAAGATGACTTTTTTGCTGGAGCAGGTGGCTCTTCGAAATGTAGCAGACTTCAAGCATGGAAACAACATCATAATTCCGGATAATGATGCTCCAATTGTTAGAAATCTCATTATGTGTTCAATGGACGATGAGTATCCGTGGATTGTTGATTGGTTCAACAATTCATTGGATCTTAACGATTCGCTGACATGTGCAAGTCTATATATGTGCGTTAAGGAACCAATCATGCGTGCGGAGATGACAGGTGAAACAGATTCAGTGACGGTTGATGAATGGATCTCTGCCATCCAAGGTTTACTTAATGCAAATATGGCTGAGCACACAATTAGGTTAAAAAGGGCAATTGAAGATTTTCGTACTAAGACACTGGTAAAGAATAACACGGTAAATTGCGGCGATATTTACATAACGGATGATGCTGGAAATAGGTCATATGTTTCTAAGGCGAAAGAAAGAGATGTCAGATTGTCGGATGAAATATTGGAGAGCATAGTTAGAGAATTGTATATACAGGATGATTATTTTACAGTATTAAATCAAATTATTGATTTCATGATAAAGGATGCAGAGAAAAAAGCTTTACCAGATATTGAAGCATATGCTTTGGCAAAGAATGTTACAGAATTTGATTCGGCGGTAAATTTAATTGATACAGAGGAGGGGTCGATGGTATCAGAATATTACCCTTGGTTTAAGAAGGTGGCAAAGTTTATTGAAAGTCATCCAGAAGAAACGAAAGCAATTGAAGAAAAGACAAAAACTACGAATTTAAAGGAGTTCTTTGAGTAGTTACATAAAATAGAAATTATGTCAGGAAGGAGGTGTTGGCAGAGATGGCAGAGGTTGTTTATGATGCCAAGCAATTTGGTAAAAGATTACAGAAACTTCGCAAAAGTAGGAAGATTACGCAGGCAGAACTCGCAGAGAAACTGTTTTTATCTGAGGATACAATTTCAAATATTGAGAATGGTAAGACAACTTGTATGCCAGAGCATCTTACAAAAATATGTCAAATTTTTAATGTCTCTGCCGATTACTTCTATTTCGATATGATGAAAGAATTGAATATTCCTTCAAATACAGATATGGATAGCATCATAGCTCTATTAGAAGGGCGAAGTGAGTTTGATATTACTAGAGCAAAACAGATGTTACAAATCTTATTTGCAAGTCCTGCAGCATAAAACCCCGAGTATCATTCGGGGTTTTTCTAATTTATCCGGAATACCATTCCATTAAATATTCCACTTTTTTATCTTAAAATTTAATCATGGTTAAGGCGATAAGCCAAGCCTGACACGAGAGTGTAGCGCGCAAAACTCTCCAATAAATATTTCGTTTAAAGGAGAAAAATCATGAAGACAACAAATAACTCAGCTTCTAAAGAAGCAACAAAGGTAGAAATTAACAGCAATAGCAAGGTTAAGGAAACAAAGTATGTAGCAATGGGCGTAGGCTTTGTGAAGACCCGTATGGCAGCATGGAAGGTTCAGAAGATTATTAATTCCATGGAGGATATCGCAGAATCATTGGATGTTGAACTTGTGGATGTAGTAGTTGATCGCTCGGGAAGCAGAGATATTGACCGTAAGGAGATTGATGCAGTCTATGAGTGGCTTGACGTTGCTCCGGTTCATCTCTTGATAGTTGAATCGCTTACTGACATCTCCGATGATGAGGATGATTTCAGAAGTTTCATGAGAGATATGGATGAGCGTGACATAATCATCATTTGTTTGCATGGACAGCAGATTATCATGCCGAGTTCTGCCAGAGATGATAGTGATTGCGAGGAGTAACGATGAAGAGAAGCTTTGGAGGGGGTAGCAATACCCTTTCCATGGAAAGCTGTCGATTTGTAACAACAGCAGCAGGTACTGCGGTATATGCTGGCGATGGTAGTTACCTCGGATTGTATGAAACAGAGGATGCTGCTGTTGAAATGATTCGGCTTATGCTTAGTGAATATTCAGATGGAGGTAGTGCTGATGAAATATGATGGTTGTGCAGTCGGTTCTATTCTTCGCAAGCTTAGAAACGACAGAAATGTGACTTTAGAACAGATGAGTGGAGATACGGGTATTAGCGTATCAGCAATTAAGCAGTATGAACAGGGTGGCAGACAGATTAGTATTAGAAATCTTTATGTGTTGATTGATTTCTTTGGTGTTGATGCAAACACTATCTTAAATGTGCCTGAGCCTAATAAAGAGATATCCATCGACGAAAGACTTAAGCGTCTGGATAAGAAACAGAGAAACTATTTGAAGCAGACTTTTCTTTACATGGTAGACCATGTGAATGATATAGCTTCGTAAGGAGGATGGCAGATGAGTAGAACAAAGAAAAGGAAGATTTTCGAATGTATTGAGTATCTGTCAGTAGAGGCTCCTTTAAATAAAGTAGACTATCTGGAGGATAAACAGAGCAAATACATTCGTGAGTATGTAAGGAATAAGGAATACATGATTGTCGGAACTGAACGCAGACATGGTTTTTCTCAGGGTGATGTCAATCGTCAGTGGGCAAAGATTGTAGAGATGATTCGCAGAGGAAAGGTACAGGGGATAGTGGTTGCAAATATGGCAGCAGTAGCCGCTGATGTACCGGATGCATTTTATAAAGTAGGACAGGTTATCGAAGCCGGTGGAATTGTTGTGTCGGTAGATGATGGTCTGCTTACACTTAAGATTGGAGGATTTGAAGATGGATGCTGTAAAGAAGAAAAGAACATATAAGAAATACAATAAATTCGATGTGGTATATGCAGATTTTGGGAGAAATCCTAATGGAGTTGAGGGAGGTGTGAGACCTGCAATCATAGTCTCGTGCGACGCATCGAATCATGAGCATGCCCCTCAGATTTCAGTGGTGCCCCTTAGCACCAAGCTTAAGGATATCCCGGTTCATGTGAAGATTGAACCAAGTGATGTAAGAGGATATCGTCTGAGAGATAAATCTGATTTTATGCCGGAGGATGCACAGACTCTTGCAAAGGGGTGTATCAGAGGAAAAAGCGGTTATATACCTAAAGACTCAGCAGTAAGAGAAAGTATTGATCGTGCGCTTATCAGGCAGTTTGATCTTTTACCGGTAGCTAGAAAAATGGTTTTGGAAGAACTGGAAAAGGAGGGAAAGGCGAATGGATAACAAGACAAAGAGAACAAATAACAAGAGATTTGTCAGGTATCCTGAAGGTGCGGAAATGTATTCTATGGGAATTACTAAGTTTCAGGAACTAGCAAAGGATGCTGGGGCTTGTTATAAGATAAATCGTCTTGTGCTTGTTAATTTGGATATTTTAGATGCGTATTTGGAGACATTTCATATAGAAGACGAAGATTTCTATAAATAGGATTAACAGAAACATATTATAATATGAAGAAACTCATTTTCAGTAAATGGGGATGTGCTCTGGTGTGTGATGATTAGATACATTTCTATGGAATAGGGATGTCTTCTTGTGTGGAATAAATAGAGACATCAGGACAATTAGGTATGTATCCATGTGCAGGAATATAAAAGAGTTTACACGAAAGTGATTGACATTTTGTCGGACATAAAGTATAATGTGTACAGATGGAGGTATTTGAGATGGCAAAGATGGGAAGACCAAAAGTCGATAAACCGGCTGATAAGAAAGTAACGGTTCGATTCACTGAGGAAGAACATGAATTGCTAATTGAATACACCACAAAACATGACTTAACTATGACGCAAGTTGTCAAACTGGCAGTTATGGAGAAATTAATGGCTGACCAGAAATAGTGTAAACTCTTTTCTTTTGGAAAGGAGAACAGATGGCTTGTAGAAAAGATGGTAAGGGGCGTGTTCTTAGAAAGGGAGAGCACTACCGAAAATCAGATGGTAGATATTCATATATCTACACAGATCCGTTAGGAAAGCAGAGAACGATTTATGCGAAATCTCTGGTTACACTTCGGCAGAAGGAAGAGCAGTTAGTTAGAGACCAAATGGATGGACTCAATGTATATGTGGCTGGTTCAGCAGATGTAAACTTCTTGTTTGACAGATACATTTCGACAAAGACAGAACTTAGAAGTACAACCTATGCGAATTACAAATATACGTGGGATCATTTTATTAGGGACACATTCGGTAAAAAGAAGATTAAGGATGTTAAGTATTCAGATGTCTTATACTTCTATACTGATTTGGTAACTAACAAAGGTTTACAGATTAACACCTTAGAAAGTATCAATACGGTACTTAGACCAACATTTCAGCTGGCAGTACGTGACGATATTTTAAGAAAGAATCCCGTAGACGGAGCCTATACCGAAGTGAAAAAGAGAAATGGTGGAACAAAGAAGACTAGACGAGCACTTACGGTCGAGCAACAGAGAGCATTTATTGAATATGTTGCAAAGAATCCTTTCTTTTACCATTGGTATCCATTCTTTGTATTCTTGCTTGGTACAGGATGCAGAATTGGAGAGGCGATTGGAATAAGGTGGGATGACGTTGATATGAAGAAGCGCACAATTAGTATTAACCACAGCCTGACTTATTATGTAAGAAGAGAAGATTCAACAAAATGTGAGTTTCGAGTGTCAGAACCTAAGACCGCTGCAGGTGTAAGAACCATTCCGATGATGAAACCTGTATTTGAGGCTTTGAAGTCTGAATATGAACGCCAGGAAGAGGAAGGTTTCTGTATTGCGAATATTGATGGGATGACCAATTTTATTTTTACAAATAGATTTGGCAATCCGCATAACCCGCAGGCAGTGAATCGAGTTATTAAAAGAATCGTTGATGCACACAATGCAGAGGAAGAGGTTACGGCTAAAAAGGAGAAGAGGGAACCGGTAATGATACCGAGATTCTCATGTCATATTTTTAGACACACATTTGCTTCAAGATTCTGCGAAAATGAAACAAACGTAAAAGTAATTCAAGAAGTCATGGGACATGCAGATGTTAGTACAACCATGAACATCTATGCTGAAGCAAATCCGGAGGTTACGAAAGAGGCTCTTGAGAAGCTGGCAAAAAATATGGATGTATTTTGAAACTAAATATGATATGATTAGAAAAGAGTCCTCTATTAAGGGGGACTGAGAGTTTGACCAAAAAAATTGGAAATGACTAACTTTTGACCAAAAACCGACTGAGATTTGACTATTTTGGCGGTTCTTGGCGAAGAAAAGTCAAAAAGGAAATGAAGGAATGCGGATGAATGCGAATGAATTCAGAGCATGTGCCGAAACCTTCCCGACGATGCGAAGCACAACCTAAAAAATCCAGTATTTATGCGGGTTTGAAGGGTATGTGGTGGTCATTTGACCATTATTTTGACCATCAAAAGCAATAGTCATAACAAAGAGTGTACAAGGATTTACAATCTTATTGAAAAGCAAAATTAAAAGATAAGCACTACTTAGAGGATATTTTCTAAAGAAATTTAGAAAGTATCCTCTTTTTGCGTTATGGAGAAAAAATTTGAAAGGAGATATGAGTATGACAGGTAAAGAAGCACCTAATAAAAGAAACATGCAGAAGTTTGTGAGATATGCGGAAGGAGCCAAGATGTATAGTATGGGTTTAAGCAAATTCCAAGAGTTGGCTAAAGATGCAAAAGCATGTTATAAGGTCGGTCAGCTGGTTTTGGTCAATACCGAAATACTTGATGAGTATTTGGAGACATTCAGAATTGTAGAAGATGATTTTTATAAGTAGGTGAATATATGGCAGTTATATTATCGCCTCGTGGAAATGAGGCATCCAATATGATGAAACGATTTGTAAGATATGAAGAGGCAGCACAGTATTTTGGAATAGATGAAACGCTTATTGTTGCATA